>JAGPHL010000102.1 GCA_018055515.1 Anaerolineae bacterium | reverse complement strand
GCCAGAATCAGCACCGCATTTTCGTAGCGGCTAACCCACTCCATAACCAGATGCCAGTTCTGCCCCAAAATGTAGCCCGCGAGCGCGAGCACGAAACTCCACAGCGCCGTGCCGACGGTCGTGTAGATCGTGAAACGCCCCAGGTTCATGCTGGCAAGGCCTGCCGGCACGGAGATGAGGCTGCGCACGATCGGCACCATGCGGGAGAAGAAGATGACGAGCTCGCCGTAGCGGTTGAACCAGGCCAACGCCGTGTCGAAATCGCCCTCGGAGAGCAGCAGCCATTTTCCGAAACGCCGCAGCAGATAGCGCACCCGCTCCTCGCCAAACCAGTAACCCAAGCCGTAGAATACCATGGCGCCCGCTACCGAGCCCAGGGCGCCCACGAGAGTGATCCCCCACAACGTAAACCCACCGCGCTTTTCAAAGGCCAGCCAACCCGCCATCGGCAAGACGGCTTCGGAGGGGATGGGTGGAAAAAGGTTCTCAAGGAACATCACCAGGCCCAGCCCAAGATAGCCCAAGGCCTCGATGAGTCCCTGCACCCACATCGCAATCTGATTGATAAATTCACTTAGCCCCATTCGTAGCTCCTTCAGCCCGGCAGTGCAGCTAAGACACCGTGTCGCGTGCGGCACCGTCTGCTCTGGGGATTATACCACGTTTGAACCGGTGCACCCAATTTGACGCTATGCCTTTACAAGATTGTGGTATACTTATTTCACACATGGGGCCCCCATCAGGATAAAAGAGAATGCATCAGGAACGGCAGGGCTCAGGCCGCCCTCGCCGCTGGAGGGGAAGTTTAGACCATGCACATCTTCATTGTATCCGATGGCACCGGCATGACCGCCGAGCAGATGGTACGCGCAGCCCTGCTGCAGTTTGAGGATGTCGAGACAGAGATTATCCGCCATCCCGATGTGACCACGGCAGAGCAGGTGTCGCGGGTGGTGGAAGAGGCGGCAGAGCAGCAGGCTTTGATCGTCCACACCCTGGTGTCCGGGGAGCTGCGCCTGTTGATGCTCAATGAAGCGCGCCGGTATCACGTGGACGCGATGGACCTGATGGGGCCGATGTTGGATCGGCTCGCATTGGGGCTGGACAAGCCGCCCAAGCAACAGCCGGGCCTTTACGCGAAGTTGAATGCGGAGCGTAACCGGCGCATCGAGGCCGTGGAATTCGCCCTGCGGCATGATGACGGGCAGCGAGTGGCCGAGCTGGATCAGGCAGAAATCGTGCTCGTCGGCGTTTCCCGCACCATGAAGACGCCGGTTTCCATTTACCTGGCGTACCATGGCTGGTTCGTGGCGAATGTCCCCCTTGTGCAGGGAATCGCGCCGCCGGCGACGTTGCTGGCGCTCCCCAGCGAGAAGGTCTTGGGCTTGCTCATGGCGCCGGAACGGTTGGTGGATTTGCGCCGCACGCGCGCCAGAGCTGCGGGCCTGCCGGTCGGCGCGCAGTATGTGACGATCGAGGGCGTGATGGAGGAATTGCGCGCGGCGCGGATTCTCTGCGCTGAGCATGGGTGGCGCACGGTCAGCGTCACCGCCAAGTCGGTGGAGGAAATTGCGGGCGAGATTACCGCCCTGGTACGGAGATAAAGTATGACCTGGAACCTTGAAGAGCTACGACGTGAGTTTCCGATTTTGCAACAGCAGGTACATGGCAAGCGCCTCGTGTTCCTGGATAGCGCCGCCAGCGCGCAGAAACCGCGCGCGGTGATAGAGGCGCTCACCACGGTCTACACCACCGCGTATGCCAACGTGCATCGCGGCCTGTACAGCCTGGCCGAAGCGGCGACCGCCCATTACGAGGAGGCGCGGGAAAAGATCGCGCATTTCATCGGCGCGTCCGACCCCGGCGAGGTCATCTATGTGCGGAATGCGACCGAGGCGCTGAATCTGGTCGCCTATGCCTGGGGACGCGCGCACATCACGGCGGGGGATCGCATCGTCATCACCGAGATGGAGCATCACAGCAACCTGGTGCCGTGGATGATGCTGGCGCAGGAACGCGGGGCCGAGCTGGCCTATCTGCCGGTGACCGCTGCCGGCGAGCTCGATCTCACGGCGTTGCCGCCGCTGTTGGCCGACGGTCGCACGCGCGTGGTCGCCTTCACCCTGATGTCAAACGTCTTGGGGACGATCCCCCCGGCCCAGGAACTGACCGCCATGGCGCACGCGGCGGGAGCACTGGTGGTGGCGGATGGCGCCCAGGCCGTGCCCCATCTGCCCGTCAACGTGCAGACGTTGGGCGTGGACTTCCTGGCGTTTTCAGGGCATAAGCTCGGCGGCCCCGGCATTGGCGCGCTGTGGGGACGCCGGCATCTGCTGGAAGCGATGCCGCCGTTCCTCTTTGGCGGGGACATGATCCTCAGCGTGAAGAAGCACAGCGCTACCTGGAATGACCTCCCCTACAAGTTTGAGGCGGGGACGCCGGCGATTGCGGAAGCGGTCGGTTTTGGGGCGGCGGTGGATTTCCTCTCTGCGCTGGGCATGGAGGCGGTGCAACAGCACGAGCAGATGCTGGTGGCGTATGCCCTGGAGCGTCTGCCGGAGGTGCCGGGGCTGCACATCCTCGGCCCCACCCACACTCACCGGGGCGGAGCAGTGTCCTTCTGGCTGGAGGGTATCCATCCCCACGACATTGCCTCGGTGCTGGACAGTGAGGGCATTTGCATTCGCGCCGGCTTGCACTGTGCGGAGCCGTTGCACGCGCGCTTCGGCCTGCCGGCCAGCGCACGCGCGAGCTTCTTCATTTACAACGGCACAGATGATGTGGATGCGTTAGTCGCCGGGCTGCAGGGAGTCGTCAAACTGCTGCGGCGCTGAACGTCCACGTGCCAAGGAGTCAACGATGAGCGATCTTTATCGAGAGCAGCTGTTGGAACATTATCACGAGCCGCAGAATTACGGGGTGTTGCCGGAGGCGGATGTGGATGTGCAGCTGGACAATCCTACCTGCGGCGACACGATCCATCTCACCGCGCAGTTGGACCCAGAAGGGCGGATTGCCAAAGTGATGTTCGAGGGACATGGTTGCGTCATCAGCATGGCGGCGGCTTCGATGCTGACGGAGGACGTGGTGGGCAAGACGCCGCAAGAAGTGGCGGCGCTGGAATTGCATGACGTCGAAGAGATGATGGGCGGACTGCGGTTGAGCATGGGGCGCGTAAAGTGCGCCCTGCTCGCGGTGAATGCCCTCAAGAAGGGGCTCAGGGAAAGCGGCAGGTTGTAGCGGGAAAGCGCTTTGACTTTCCGACAGCCTGCGCCGGGTTGATGGGCATGCCCGGAATTCGTGAGCGCTTTTTGGAGCGACGAGTGTCCTCAGAAACTGTTCCGCCCCCTGCCTGCCGACCGGCGCGCGGGGGGCTTCGTTTGGTGCGCCGCGTGGCCGTGGCGCTGGCGCTGCTGGCGTTATTGGCGGCGCTCTGGCGGTGGGGGCCGACGCTGCTGAGCTGGGCCGCGCGGTTTCAGGATCGCGCGTGGGTCGAGGCGGTCATCCGTCGCTGCGGGGGCTGGGCGCCGCTGGCCTCCATCGGCTTGAACGTCCTCCAGGTCCTCCTGGCGCCGATCCCCGGCCAGGTCTTCGCGCCGCTCAACGGCTATCTTTTCGGGCCGGCGTGGGGCATCTTCTACAGCATTGTGGGCGTGCAGCTGGGTTCGATGCTGGCGATGGGACTGAGCCGGGCGTTTGGGCGGCGGCTGGCGGAACGGCTCACGGGGGCGGAGTCGCTTGCCAGATGGGATCGCCTCACCCGTCGCTGGGGCCTGCCGGTGATTCTCCTGGTCTTCCTCCTGCCGTTCCTGCCCGATGACGTGATGTGTTTCGCCGCCGGGTTGACGGACATCCCCCTCCGCCGGCTGTTCGTGTTGACCCTGATCGCGCGCTTGCCGGGGGTGGCGACGGCGGTGTTGGTGGGGGATCGCGTGCTGCGCCTGCCGCTTGAGGCGTTGCTGGCGCTGGGCGCGGGCCTGCTGATGGCCGCGTGGCTGATCCAACGCCATCATCGGCGCATCCAGGCGTGGTTTCTGTGGCGTTTCCGGCGCTATCTGCGTCGTCAGTGAGCGGTCACCCGGCGCGCGACATGACGCCGGCGCTTCCGATGAGGCGACCGGGCATCGAGCGAGGGCCTCAGGGTTCGAGCTCGCGGCGAATCATGACGGAGAGCGTTGGCTGCGGCAGGACACTCTCGATGCGGATGAGCGGATCCGGCAATGTGATCGTCGGCGTGAGGGTGTGCCGGCCGGGGGCGAGGCCGTCTACATCTACCGAGACCTTCACCGTGTCAATGTCCAGGTCCTTGATGGCCGTGTAGGGGCCGGCCAGCACGAGGCGCAACCGCGCGGGCTGCAACTCCACACTGTAGCCGGTCGGCAGGCCCAGCACTTCGGGCTCTGCCGGCACGGTCACTTTGCTTTCCTGCATTTCGAGCGTCACCTCGACCAACACTTCCGGCGTCAGCAGCACGGAAAGGCCCTCCGGCAACTGCAAGCCCACGGTGGCCGTGAAACTGGCGCTGGCCCCATTCAGCAACACGGGATCCGTGTCCAGATAGCCCGGCAGCTGCTGGATCACGTCCTGCCGCCCGATGACGGTGACGATGGGCGGGTCTACCGTCACGCTGGCGACCCGATAGCCATCGGCCGGGTCACCCAACACGATGACGCGCACCGCCATGTCGCGGATGTTGCCCAGCTGTTCGATGGGGACGTTGACCGAGATGCTCTTGGGGATGATTTCGACGTAGGCAACGACGTTGCCTGCCTGATCTACCGGCTGTGCCGCCAAATCGCCGATGACGTTCTGGCGTTGCTCCTTCACGGAAACGCGCAGCTGCGCTCTGACGACTTCCGCGACCCGTGATTCCGGCCCGCGCACCGTCACTGCCTGAGGCACGTAGGTTGGCGGGCGGGCGACGTATCCCAACGCCGGCGTGCCGTCTATCACGACGAGAACGGGCACGTCCTTCTCCGCCAGCGGCTCGAGGCTCAAGGTGATCTCTTGAGGAGAATACTCCACGACCTGGGCCGGCCCGCGCAACACTTCGACGATCACCGGCACGCTGATGTTCTTGCCCGGCGAGGCAGCGCTGAGATCTACGTAAGCGTGAATGTCCTCCACCTGCAGGATCTGCCAGATGGAGCGCGGGGCGCGCAAGACGACGCGCGCTTTGCTGTTTTCCGCGCCATAAGCGGCCATCCGATCTGCAGGCACCCCGCGCACTTCGATGGGAATGGCGTCGGGATAGGCGCGTTCTTCTGTAGGATCGCTGGTCTCCGTGGCGACGGCCCAGAAGAAAAACGCCAGCACGAGCGAGAGAGCGGCGAGCGAGAGAGTTTGTCCCAGACGATGGCCCATTTTAGCGGCTCCTGTGCCCTGAAACGGTCGAGCGGTATTGACGCCAGCGGCGTTGCATCGAGGAGGAGGCCGATTTTTGGGCGAAGAACGCGCCGAGAATGGCTTCCAACCGCTCCGTTTCGAGATCGCGGATGATGCGCCCATTATGCGCGATGGAGACGGTCCCCCGTTCCTCAGAGACGACAAGCGCGATGGCGTCGCTGTCTTCGGTGATACCGATGGCGGCGCGGTGACGCAGGCCCAGCTGGCGATCGGAAAGGAAGGCCGAGGTCAACGGCATGACGCAGGCAGCCGCCGCGAGACGTTGATCCTGGACGATCACGGCGCCATCGTGCAAGACCGTGTGGTGGTCGAAGATGGTGGTGAGCAATTCCGGGCTGATCTCCGCGTCGAGCAGCACGCCGGTTTCGATGTATTCTTGCAAGCCGGTGTCGCGTTCGAAAACGATCAGCGCGCCCGTCTTTTGGGCGGCCATCTGGCGGACGGCGACCGCGATGGCGCTCAGCATCTTTTCGGGCGCCGTGTTAGCCGAGGGGCGCGTGAGGAAAGTGCCGCGTCCCAGGCGTTCCAGCGCCCGGCGCAATTCGGGTTGGAAAATCACCGGCAGCGCGAAAAGGATGACGGGCAAGACCTGCGTCACCAACCAGCTGAGCGCCTGCAACCGCACGATGCGGCTCAGGAGAGCGAGCGTGATGAGCAGCGCGGTGATGCCGCGCAGCAGCGGCACGGCGCGGGTGCCTCGCAGCGCGTAGAAGATCGCAAAGAACAGCAAGGCGACCAGGAAAATATCCACCAGGTCAGGCCAGGACAGGCGTTCAATCAACCATTGTAATTCCCACATTGCAGATCTGTTTTCTGCCCCCTTGAGCTGCCCCTGCCTCTATGTGAATGGGCCGGGGCATTACTTCGAGCGGCCGATGAGCTGGTCCCGCAGGCTCACATAGGCGCTAAGATTCGCCGGTTTGAGGGCGATAATCGCCTCCAGGGTCTTGACGGCCTCCTCCTGTTGCCCTGCCTCCAGCTGCAAATCGCCGAGCACGTCCAGATGTTCCAGCGCCTTTTGCCGGTCGCCCATGTTGAGATACAACTGGGCGGCGCGAAAACGCAGCGGGATGGACTCCGGCTGTTCGTGGACCAGGTCCTCCAGGATGACGGCGGCTTTTTCGCCGCGCTGGGTGGTGAGGTAGTGTTTGAGCAGCTGATCCAGCGCCGAGATGGCCAGCTGGGGGCGTCCGATGCGCGGGTAGAGGCGCATCAGTCCCAGGTGCGCCCGTTCGTCGTCGGGCGCGAGGCGGGTGATGTCCTGGTAATATTTGATGGCGTTCTTCCAATCCAGCCGCTGGAGGGCGAGATCGGCCATGCGGTGGAGGATGCGGATGTTCCAGCGTTTGTCCGCCGTCCCGCGCGGCGCCAACCGCAGGGCCTCGGCGTAGGTCTCCTGAGCGCGTTCCGGTTGCGCCAGCTGGTAGTAGGCATCGGCCAGCTCGAGATAGTACCCGAGCGCGTCATCTATCTGCCCGCGTTGGATGAAGATCTCGATGATGTGGGTGTAGATGGTGAAATCCAACGGCGAGAGCTCGAGAATCTGCTGGTAGGTGGCCAGGGCCTGGGGGATCTGCCCGCGCATCTCATACACCTGCGCGATGAGACGCATTTTCTCGATGGCGCCCTCCAGATTGCCGGACTCGATGTGAAGCTGCGCCAGAATGGTGTGCAGCGGCAGGTAGTAAGGCGCCTTGCCGATGGCGTAGCCGAGTTCTTCGAGCGCGGCGTAGGTCTTCTTGCGCCGCATGTATTCCTGCGCCATCGCCACTGAATGCAACACATTTTCGGAGCCCGGCAGGCTGAGAATCTCCGCCAGGCTGAGCACTGTGCCGCTGCGGGCGAGGCTATCGAGCCGCTTGCGGGCCTTGAGCACTTCCTCCTCCCAACCCCGCTGGCCGAGGAAACCGACCAGCGAGTTGACCAGGGACTCGACGCGCTCCGGCTCACCGGTGTTGACCAGATTCTGCGCCAGCCCCTCGTAGACACGAATCAGGTCGTCCACATGGTCACGCTGGACGGTAGTGAGGTCAATGACTTTGATCGCTTCGAGAAAATGGTTGAGGGCGGCCTCGAAATCGCCTTTAGCCTGGTAGCACTCACCCAGTGCGAAGTGACTGCCCAACATGAACTCGGGGTCGGCGAGGGAGCGCTCCAACTGCGCGATGGCGTCATCAAAACGCATCTGCTCTTTGTAGAGCAGCCCCAGGTTGAAATAGATGGAGGGCAGGGTGACGCCGGCCGCCGCCAGGCGTTCGTAAGCGCTCAGGGCGGTCTCCAGATCGCCCCGTGTCTGAGCGTCAACGGCCTGGCCGATGAGCAAGCTGACTTCTTCGCTGGATAGCCCCGGCGTCTCCGGGCGTTCCTCGTCGAAGATGGATTCCGCCAGCGATTCCAGCGCGCGTTGCCGGGCGATTTCGGTGACGCTGCCGGCGTCGCTGGCCGGTTCGGGCTCCACTTCCTCGTCGCTCAGGAAGGCGTCCCCTTGCAGGTCGCTGGTGGAGGGGGGAATGGGGACCGGGCGTCCGCTCTGCAGGAGCAGCATCGTGTGACCGAGCAGGCGATTGTTGGGCGCGAAACGTTGCATCTGTCGGCAAACTTCGATCGCCCAATGAGTGTGCTCCGCCTGATAGAGGTGCGCCAGCCAGAGCGTGGCGCGGAGGGCTTTGTCGAGCAGCCCCTGCTCCTGGTAATATTTGAGCAATTCGACCCAGGCGAGATCGAGATGCGGGTTGAGACGGACGGCGTTTTCCAGGGCGGCGATGTGTTTCTCCGGCAGTCCCTGGGCCTGATACAGGGTCGCAGCCTCGGCGTAGCGGTTCGCGGCGGCTTCGCGCTGTCCCTGCTGCGCCAAAATCTCCCCCAGCCGTTCGCGGGGCCCGGGATCTTTAGGCAGCAAAGTGATCAGCCGCTCATAGACCTCAGCGGCCGCTTGCAGGTCGCCCGCATTGAACAGCGCCCAGGCATAGCCCGTGAGCGCCGCGCTGTCTTCTGGAAACTCCAACAGCGCTTTGCGGTAGGCCTCCACGGCATCGGGCCATTTGTTTTCCCAGATCAGCTCGTTGGCCCGTTGCAGAGCTTGTTCAAATCGCTGGCGATTACCGGCCATGGCGTCCTCCTCAGAACATAGAACCCGTGCTCACGTGCTCAGATGCCCACGCTATTTTCATCCGCGATGACGTGCCTCAGGCACCTGTCAACTCAGGGCGCGCTTTGGGAAGAGGGACCGGGCAATTCTTTCCAACGCTTCTTCCAGCAGCAAAGCGCCCCTCCGTTTTGAAGCCTTCAGCCACAGGGCGACCCCGGCGACAGGCCTTGCCCACCCAAAGCGCGGGCGCTCGAGCGTCGCCTTACTCCAACACCCAGATGAGGATGGCCTTCTGCGCGTGCATCCGGTTCTCGGCCTGGTCGAAGATCACGGATTGCGGGCCGTCGGCCACTTCATCGGTGATCTCATCGCCGCGATGGGCCGGCAGACAGTGCATGACGATCGCATCGGGCCGGGCGTATGCCAGCAGGGCCGTGTTGACCTGATACGGTGGGAAGACCTTGCGACGTTCCTCGGCCTCGGCTTCCTGCCCCATCGAGGTCCAGGTATCGGTGTAGACCACATCGGCGTCCTGGATCGCCGCGCGCGGGTCGGTGCTGATGGAGATCTTGGAGCCGCTCTCTGCAGCGAATTGTTGAGCCAGGGCCAACACGTCGGGACGGAGGCTGTAGCCTTCCGGCGCACCGAGGGCGAAATCCATGCCCAGTTTGGTCGCTCCGAAGATGAGGGAATGGGTGACGTTGTTGCTGTCTCCCAGATAGGCGAGTTTGCGGCCCTTGAGCGTGCCTTTATGTTCCAGGATGGTGAGGAAATCGGCGACGCCCTGGCAGGGATGGGAATAATCGGAAAGGCCATTGATGACCGGGACGGTGGCCCATTTCGCCAGTTCCACGACATCGGCGTGATCGAAGACGCGGGCCATGATCACGTGCACGTAGCGCGCCAACACGCGGGCCACGTCGGCAGTGCTCTCCCGCTTGCCGAGCTGAATCTCGTTGGGGGAAAGGTACAGCGCATGTCCTCCAAGATGCAGCATGGCCATGTCAAAGGAGACGCGAGTGCGCAGGCTGGGCTTCTGGAAAATCATGCCCAGCACTTTGCCGCCGAGCAGGGGGGGATTGCCGCCGGCTTTCCATTCGGTTTTCAATTGCACGGCGAGGTTCAGGATCTCCTGAAGTTCAGCGGGCGTCAAATCGGCCAGGGTCAAAAAGTG
>JAGPHL010000101.1:7724-9717 GCA_018055515.1 Anaerolineae bacterium | reverse complement strand
TTCGCTGACTGCTGACTCGCTGATCTCTATTTTCGAAGGAGGGCCTCATGGGAAAGAAGAAAAAGAAGTCCGACAAACACGAGAAAGCCCCCGTTGTGGAAACTTCTCCGGGGTCAGAGACTCAGAACCCCTCGGAAGCCACCCCCCAGACAGTCAAGACGATTTCCAAACGGGATTATTACCGCGAGCTGGGCCAGCTGCACATCGAGTTGGTGAAGCTCCAGGAATGGGTCAAGTACAAGGGCCTCAAGGTTGTGGCGGTTTTCGAGGGGCGGGACGCCGCCGGCAAGGGGGGAGCGATCAAGAGATTCATGGAACCCCTGAATCCCCGCTACGCGCGCGTCGTGGCCTTAGGGGTGCCGACGGAGCGCGAGAAAACGCAGTGGTATTTCCAGCGTTATGTCGCGCACCTGCCGGCCGCTGGCGAGATGGTTTTCTTCGACCGCAGCTGGTACAATCGCGCCGGGGTGGAGCGGGTGATGGGCTTTTGCACCGAAGAGGAATATCGTGAATTCCTGCGCTCCTGTCCCGAATTCGAGCGGATGTTGGTGCGTTCCGGCATCATCCTGGTGAAGTACTGGTTCTCGGTGAGCGATGAGGAACAGGAACGGCGGTTCCAGGCGCGGCTAGAGGATCCCACCCGGCGTTGGAAACTCAGCCCCATGGATTTGGAATCGCGCACGCGATGGGTCGAGTATTCCAAGGCCAAGGACGAGATGTTCAAGTACACGGACATCAAGCAGGCGCCGTGGTACGTGGTCAATGCCGATAACAAGCGCCGCGCGCGCTTGAATTGCATCAGCCATTTCCTCTCCCTCATTCCCTATGAGGATTTGACGCCTGAACCTATCCAGCTGCCGCCGCGTCAACCGGACACGGGGTATGTCCGCCCGCCGATCACGGATCAGACCTTCGTGCCGGAAAAGTATTGAGATAAGAAAGAAATAGCCGCCGACCAGGAGCGGCTCAGCGCGGGGCTGAGAGCCGGTCTCTGGTCGGCGGTTTTTTAATTAGCCGTTGGGCAGCAGGGCATCCGTCGGACATCGGCTGATGCACAGGCCGCATTGGGCGCAGCGCTCCTCGTGGAGGCGGATTTTCTTCTCCGCCAGATAAAGTGCCCCGTAGACGCAGCTGGTCACGCAGCGGTTGCAGCCGGTACACCGCTCGACCACGAGCCGTGGCGGTTGTGTCATTTGGGGGATGGGCTGTCGCAGCGCCATCCCGCGAACGTCCTCCACGGAAGGGTAGCCGTGCTCGTCGAGCCATTTCCCCAGCTGCGCGGCGATTTTCCCATAGATTTGCGGTCCGTTGGTGATGGCGGCGGTACAGACCTGGACGGCCGTCGCGCCCGCCATGAGAAATTCCACCACATCCGCTCCGGTGCTGACGCCGCCGACGCCGATGACGGGGATCTGTACCACGCGGGCGATGTCGTAGACCATGCGCAGGGCGATGGGTTTGAGCGCCGGCCCGGAAATCCAGCCGTAGCCCTTGCCGCCCATCCACGGACGGCCCCCATGTTCGATGTCCACGCCAAAGGCCGGCCCGTAGGAGTTGACCGCCACGATGCCGTCGGCGCCGGCCTCTTGAGCCGCCAGGGCCAGCGCTTGCGGCTCACGGAAGGGGCTCATCTTCACCCAAACCGGTACTCCTGTGGCCTTCGCCGCGCGGATGGCGTCCTGCATCGGGCTGGGATCGCCGCTGATGTAGTGCGTGCTCAGCTCCAGGGCGTCGGCGAAGGGGGCGACGCGCGGCGCGAGCGCGGCGATGTCTGCGGCGCTGTAGCCGAGGCTGATGATGACCGGCAGCCCCGCCTGTCGGGCGAGGGCATATTCCACCTCGAGCCACTGCTCGGGCGGCAGCTCCGACCAGAGTTCCGTGTTGAGGAAATAGGTCCTGAAGTCCGCCATGTTGGGGCTGGGGACGTCGGCGGCTTTCACGGAGATGGTCTTCGTCACCAGAGCTGCTGCGCCGCCCTTCGCGCAGGCCAGCA
>JAGPHL010000101.1:0-7624 GCA_018055515.1 Anaerolineae bacterium | reverse complement strand
GCCGGCGTGCCGGTAGCGGTGATGCGGAGGACGAGGTCGTCCGGCACGTAGACCATCGCCTTCTGGATTTGCTCTTTCGTGGCGGGCCAGCCGAGGATGCTCTGAATCTTGTCCACGACGTCCTGCGTCACGCCACTGGCTTTGGCGATGTGCGGTTGCTGTGCCAGGTATTGCGTCAACAGCATCTTCGCCCCACGGATGGCCTCGTCGCGGTCTTCGTGCACGGAACAGACGATGAGCTGCGGGCGGTCGAGGTCGTAAACGCTGCGTCCGACGCGCCGCGCACCGATGTCAAGCAACTCCATGGCCTTGTCGTTGTACTCCGGCGGGACGCAGTAGTTGAGGACGGCGCCATCGGCGATCTCACCGGCCAGCTCCATCATCTTGTCGCCGGTCGCGCCGATCATGATGGGGACGTTGCGGGGTTCGCGGCGTCCGTGAACCACGTCCAGCTCGATACCCTCAACGTGATGGAATTCGCCGTGGAAGGTCACATTTTCCATGGCGAGCAGGCGGCGCAACACTTCGACGGTCTCGCGCATCGCCTGCAGCGGCTTGCGGCGCTCGATGCCCACATTGCGCGCCAGGGGGTCCCACCACGCGCCGATGCCGCAGATGATGCGATTCGGGGCCAGGTCATCGAGGGTGAGGAAGGTGGCCGCGAGCAGGCCGATGTTCCGCGTCCAGTTGTTGATGACGCCCGACCCGACTTTGATGCGCTCGGTGACGGCGGCAAAGGCGGCCATGGGGACGATGGCGTCGCGCACCAGGCGGCTTTCGGCCTGCCAGACGGCCTCGAAACCGCGCGCCTCGGCGTAACGCGCGTACTCCATGCCATCCCGGAGAGGATGCGCATCCTGTAAGTACAAAGCAACCCGTGGTATTTCGGTCTGTGGCATGATAGTCTCCTTTACGATAGCGTGTAATAGCGTGTCAGAGAACAATTAGTGATGGGTGATGGGTAATGAGTAATGGGTAATGGGTGATGGGTAATGGGTGATGGGTAATGGGTAAAATGAATGATTCACTCCCCCTCTCACCTGCCCCCTTGCTCCACCGCTCCTCCGCGCCTTTCAGCGGAACAAGTCCCGCTCCGGCGGACGTTGCAGCTCGACGGCGCGACCCTCCCCGCTAGGGTAATCGGCGCCTCGAATCAGCACTACCGGCACGCCTTCGGCGGCTTGCCCGATGAGCAGGCCCGCTGCCGCCGCCAGCTCGTCGGCGCGAGCGACGATGGTGACCCGCAGGATGTAGCCGTAGCGATCCCGTTGCCCGCGCAGGTCGGCGAGGGGCCGCATTCCCGCCACACCGATGGCGACGTTGACCGTCCCCTCGCGCCACGCCCGCCCGTGTGTGTCGCTGATGATGACGGCGATGTCCGCCCCGGTGGCAGCGCTTAGCGCCTCGCGGATGCGGCGCGCCGAGGCGTCGGGATCGAGGGGCAGCAGCAGCGCTACCTCGCCTGCCGCGTCTTTGACGTTGGAGCGATCCACGCCCGCATTGGCGCAGATCCAGCCGTGACGGGTCTCCATGATGAGGACGCCGCCGCGTTGGCGGATCACGCCGCGCGACTCCTGGAGGATCACCTCCGTGAGGCGCGGATCTTTGCCCGTGGCTTCGGCGAGCGCCAGGGCCGTCTCCGTGGGTGTGACGGCGTCCAGCGGCACCGCGCGTCCCTCCGCTTTGGAGACGATTTTCTGCGTGATGACCAGGACATCGCCATCTTGCAGGCGCAGGCCGGCGCGTTCCAGCGCTGCCAGGATCACGGCCGCGAGATCGTCTCCTGGCGCGATGTCAGGAATCCCCGGCAGAGCGATAAGGTTGATGTGGGCTGCAGTCATAGAGTTGTTGGGCTGAAAGCGACGGCAGAATGCTTGCCGTGCATTCTCAGCGGTGAAAGCGGATCACTCCGGCAGCCCCGTGATGCGAATGCCCGCGCCGGGGACCTTGTAGCGGATGTTAATCCCGATGAGCACTGAGGTCAACCCCTCGACGACTTTGGCGTTGACGAGAGGCCCGGCGTCAATGCCGCGTGTGCCCAGATCCTCCGCCAGCCCGATGGCGATGGCTTTGGCCTCTTTGCTGTCGCCGCAGACCAGCACATCGCAATTCAGCGGGATCTCGGGGTCTTCCAGATTGTGCGCTCCGACGTTCTGGAACGCCGCCACCACCTGGACGCCTGGGCCGAGCAGCGCCTGCGCCTGCTCGCACGCGGACCCTTCCGGCGGGATGTAGACGCGGGCGACCTTGGGCGGTTGCATCGCCACGGTCACGTTGATGAGCACTTTGCCCTGGAGGGCGTCCTTCAGGCTTTCCAACAGGGGATTTTGGGCGGCGTAAGGCACGGTCAGCGCGGCGACATCACAGGCGCGGACGGCGTCTTCGTTGGTCATGCCGACGACCAACGCCGCTCCCAGCCGCGCGTTGATCTCGGCGGCGACGCGCTCCCCCTTCTCTGCCTGCCGCGAGCCGATGATGACCTTGTGCCCGGCTTTGGCCCAGCGCAGCGCCAGGCCGGGGCCTTCATTGCCGGTTCCGCCCAGAATGGCGAGAGTGTAACGTGGATTGGACATGAATGGTATCTCCTCGGGAAATAGGCGAGTCAGCGAAAAAGCGAATCAGCGAATCAACGAATCTCAAAATCACTTGCATGACCAATGTATCGCGAACTTCAGGCTGCGCTCAAGTCGCCCTCCCCCGGAACGAATTCCCGGTCTGACAAACCCTCAAACAATGCGCTTCAGCGCGGCGGGCTTATGTCAGGCCGAACCGTTCCCTGCTTCCCTAATCCCGCTGAAACGGCTTCCCCAGCGCTGCCGGCCCGCGTCCCCGGATGAGGCGCTCCAGGCGCCGCCGCGTTCCGGGTGAGAACAGCTCCAGGAAGCGATCGGTCAGCCCGCTGCTGGTCAGCGCCAGGAACAGGATCATCAGCGCGAAGGGCGCGGTGGCGAAGATTTGCGTGGGCACGTTGACAAACGCCGGATTGCGCTGCAGAGCGCTGCCGAGCGCGCGCAAGGCCCCGAAGAGATAGGCGCCTCCGGCCACCTTCCACGGATCCCAGCCGCCGAAGATGACAATCGCCAGCGCGATCCAACCGTTGCCGGTTGTGTGATTGTGGCTCCAGCCGAGCTTGACCACGAGGGAGTAGGTGGCCCCCCCGATTCCTACCAGGGCGCCGCCGAGCAGGGTGTAGACGTAGCGCACGCCAAAGACATTGACCCCCCGCGCGAAGGCGGATTCGGGCCGTTCGCCCACGCCGCGCATCCGCAGGCCGGGCTGTGTCTTGGCCATCCACCACCACGCCGCCAGGATCACGGCAAAACTGCCGTAGATCGCCAGATTGTGGTTGAAGAAGATGTCCCCCGCGATGGGGATGCGGCTGAGCAGGGGCACGGGCTGTTGCTGCAGGTAGGGGCCGGCGAGATTGACGTAGGGATTCCCCAGGAAGGAGCTGAGATCTGCCGCGAGGAGGGTGAGCACGAAGCCCACGGCGACCTGTTCCTGCTCCAATTCGATGCTGGCAAAGGCGACGATGCCGGCGATCAGGGCGCCGATCAGCGCGGCGCACAGGAAGCCCAGGAGCACGCTGCCGGTGTTGTACGCCACCGCAAAGGAGGCCATGGCCGTGAGCAGAATCGTGCCGTCGAGTGAGAGATTGATCACGCCCGCCTTTTCGGTGAGGGTCTCGCCGATGCTGGCATAAATGATGGGCGCGGCGTTGGCGACGATGGAAGCCAGGGTGCTGATGATGAAGGGGTCCATGCTACCTCAACTCCCTTCTGAGGTGGAGGAGGGCCTGACGCCGCCGAGACGCTTTCGCAGGCCCGCTCCGAGCAGCACAAACAACACGACGGTGCCTTCGATCACGCCCCCCAGCGAGGCGTCGAGCTGCAAATTCAACTCCAGGCGCGGACTGCCCACGCCAATCGCGGCGAAGAAGATCGCCACGGCCGGGACGAGTTCCGGGCGATAGTTGGCCAGGATGACGACCAGCATGCCCGTGTAGCCCAGGCCCCCGGAGATGCGCGGGATCAGCCGGTGATAGACCGCGGTCGCTTGCAGCGCGCCTGCCAGTCCCGCCAGCGCCCCACAAATGGCGAAGGCGACGAGGGTGTGCCGCTGGGTCGGAATCCCCTGCAGGAAGGCGGCGCGCAAATTTTTGCCCATCGCGCGGAGCTCCAACCCGAAGCGGGTGCCCTTCAGCAAAAAATAGGCCGTGAGCACGGCAATGAGCGCCAGCACGATGGACAGCGGCGCGAGGCGGGTGTTTCCCAGGCGCGGAACCCAGGCGGCTTCTGGAAAGGGCACGGTGCCAGACATCGTCGCGCCGCGCTCCGGCTTCCAGGGGTTGAAGATCAGCCAGATGATGAGCGCCGTGGCGATAAAATTGAGTCCCAGCCCGGCGAAAATCTCGTGGACGCGCGCGTAGACTTTGAGGCTGCCGGTGAGCAGGCCCCACAGCGCGCCCCCTGCCAGGCCTGCCAGCACGATGAGTCCCAGCAGCACGGGCTGCGGCAACGTCACGTTGCGGGCGACCCACGTGGCGCAAATTGCTCCCAGGATCATCTGTCCTTCCGCGCCGATGTTCCACAGCCCGGCGGCGAAGGTGAGGCTCATGCCCGCGCCGATCAGCGCCAGCGGCGCCCAGGCCATGGCGACATCGGCCCATTTTTGCGGGCTTTCAAACGCGCCCTGGAGAATCTCGGCGAAGGCCCGCAGCGGCGGCGCGCCTACCGCCAGCATGAGCAACGTGGTGAAGAGCAAAGCGGCCAGGATGGGCGCGACATTCCAGAATAACGCTGACTGCCAGAATTTTCGTTCAGGTTTCATGCGCCTCCGAGGGGGTGGGGCGCTTTCCCCCGATCAAATAGCCCAGTGACTCCACGGTGACTTCGGGGGTGGGCAACGGCGGCAGCATCTCCCCGTTGAAGAAAACGACCACGCGGTCGCTGTACGTGAGGATCTCGTCCAGGTCGGCGGAGGTGAAGAGGATGGCGGCGCCGCTGTCGCGCCGTTTGAGCAGCTGTTCCCACACCCAGCGGGTGGATTCCATGTCCAGCCCGCGGGTAGGATGCTCCAGAATCAGCACCCGCAGATCGGGCGGTTGGAGCGCCAGCAGCAGGCGTTGTTGGTTGCCGCCGGAGAGCGCCTCTACCGGCATCTCAGGCGTGCCTTTGATGTTGAAGAAGGCGATCTGCTCGCGGGTGTAGGCGGCATTGGCCTCCCAGTCTATGAAGAAGGGGGTGCTGCGGCGTAAGGGAAAGTGTTCGGCGAGGCTCAGCCCGCGCACCAGCCCCTCAGCAATGCGATCGGCGGGCAGCAGGCTGATGCCGCGCGCCATGAACTCGCGGTAGCTCCGGCCCACCAGCTCTTCACCGGCGAGGCGGATGCTGCCCGTTTTGGGGCGCAACAGGCCCGCCAGCGCCCGCAAGTACAGCGATTGCCCGCTCCCTTCCATGCCGGCGAAGCCGATGACCTCGCCCGCTCGCACTTCCAGATCGCCGCTGCTCACGGTCAGGCGATAGCCGGGGATGGTGAGCCCCCGCGCTTCGAGGAGCGTTTCTCCCAACGGCACGACGGTCTTATCCGGCAGGGCGAGGCTTTGTCCGAACATCAACCGCACCAATGTCTCAAGCGGGACGGGCATCTTTTCGTGACCGGTGACCTGGCCCAGGCGCAGGACGGTCACCTCGTCGCACAGGGCTTCGACTTCTTCCAGTTTGTGGGAGACGAAGACGATGCTTTTGCCCTCTTCCCTGGCCAGCCGGCGCAAGGTGGCAAAGAGTTGCACCTTTTGCGGCGCGGAGATGCCCGTGGTAGGCTCATCGAGGATGAGGACTTCAGCGCCCAGCGCCAGCAGGCGGAGGATTTCCAGTTGCTGGCGCTCGCCGACGGTCATCCGTTCGACCGGCGCCTCGGGATCGAGGGGAAAGTCGAAGCGCTGCGCCAGGCTCAGCAGCTGTTGGCGCGCCTCACGGCGTTTGGGGATCAGGCGGTTGTCAAAGCCCAGGAGGAAATTCTCCAGCGCCGTGATGGGGGGGAAGTCGAGTGGATCCTGGTGCAACATGCCGATGCCGGCGGCGATTGCCTCGGCGGGGGAGGCGAAATTGACCGGGCGCCCGTCAACGCGAATTTCCCCGGCGTCTTTGGCTTGATAGCCGGAGAGGATTTTCATCAGCGTGGTCTTGCCCGCGCCGTTCTCGCCCAGCAAGCCGTGGATGCCGCCCGGCTCCAGGGTCAACGAGATGCCGTCGTTAGCGCGGACGGGGCCAAAGGCCTTGTGGATGTTTTCCAGTGCGATGTGCATGGTGTCTGGCTCGCCGGGAAGGCACAGAGACGCCCGGCGGTTGCCGGCGTCCCTGTGCCTCTCAGGGTGATGGGCGACTTACTTGCTGGGACCGACGATCCCTTCGAGGAGCTGCGGTGAATTCCAGATCGCCTCTTCGGTAGCGACTTCGCCTGCCGCGAGCCACGGAGTGCCGTCCTGCCAGTTCAGCGGACCGACAAAGAGGCCGCCCCAGCCTTTTTGGGCCAGATAGCCGATGTAGTCATCCACTTTGGCTTTCCATTCCGCCGTGGTCGCCGGGCCGTACACATAGCCGGCCGCGGATGTGTCGCGGTTGTTGATGTCCTTCCAGTCGGGCGGCGCCCAGGTCCAGTGTTTCTTCCAGGTGCCATCGCGTGCCTGCGTGATCATCTGCAGGTAGCCGGGGCCCCAGTTGAAATACGGCACGCCAAGGCAGACCTGAGGCGCGACCTCGCAGGCGTTGCGGTAATCGTAGGGCACGGCGAACACCCGCTGCCCCTGGTCAGCGCGTTGTTTGGTCACCACGGTTGCTTCGGTCGTGTCAATGCCCGACATGATCACATCCACGCCGGCGTTGAAGAGGTCGTTGGCCGCTTCGGTGGGATCGAGCGTGACGCCGGGAATGTTGAACCAGAAGCCGATCCAGGTGACGGTGAACTTGAGGTCGTTGGGATCCTTGCCGCGATAGTTCGCGTAGCAATGTCGCGCCCCAAGATAAGCCGCATTGACCAGCCGTCGCGTCTCATTGTTGATCAGGGGACCCAGGTAGCCGATGTGACCGGTCTCGGTGGCCATGGCGGCGTTGCAGCCGGCGATGGCTTTCATGAATTCCGCCTGACCCATGTAGTTGCCCAGGTTCTTGGGGCTGCCCTCGTCGAGGGCGTGATCGCCGGAAATATTGATGAAGATCACGTCGGGGTACTTCGCGGCGACGACGTCGGTGTCGTCCTGGAAATCGTCGGAAGTGGTCAGGATAATTTTGGCCCCTTGTGCGACCATGTCATCCACTTGTTGCTCCAGGGTGGTCTCCGGACGATCGGCCGAATTCATCTTATCCAGGTAGATCATCTTGGCGCCGGGCAGTTTTTCTTCGACATAGCGCCCGGCCTCATAGTGCGCCTCGCTCCAGCCGTGATCGTTGTACGGACCCACGAGAATCACGCCAAAGACGATTCCCTCGGCTTCCTCAGTCTTGGGGCCGCAGGCGCTGGCGAGCAGCGCTACGATAAAGAGAACTGCCAGGCTCTTCCAAATAGTTTTCTGGGACATAGGACCTCCTTCGCGTGTATTAAGGTTTACGGGAAACTGATAGGGGCC
>JAGPHL010000100.1 GCA_018055515.1 Anaerolineae bacterium | reverse complement strand
CGCAGCACGTCCGCGCCGGGAAGGGCAGGCGGCGCATCCGGGGGCGCCATCAGCGTCACCGTGAAGAGCTGCGTCCCCGTCAGGCCCGTGGTGTTCCAGGCCCAGATGAAACGCGCCCGCGGCTGACGGTCAAATCCCACAGAGGATACTGGACTGGAAAGCGTCTGCCCATCCGGCAAGGCGAGGGTCACCGTGTAGGGCGCTTCATAGCCCGCAGCGAGCACCGGCTCGACGTCGAAGGAAATCCAATCGCCCGTCACCGCTCCCAGGGGATAGATCCGCACGAGCGCCGGATCGAGCCGCGGGCCGGGGAGGGGCGTCGCCGTCGGCGTCCGGGCAGGCGTGACGTTCGCCGTCAGGGGCGTCGCCGTCGGGGTCACTGCAGGGGAAGAAGGCGTGGCCGGCGGTTCGGTCAACGCGCCGGTCAGCGCGGCAGCGGGCGTGAGAGGCGCGAGCAGCGGCGGCGACACCGCACAAGCGGAGAAACTGAACGCCCACCCCCAGAGAACTGCAATGGTCCACCAACGGAGATGCCCTGGCATACCTGGATTGTAACAGCGATTCGGCGAACTTGCAAACCCACCTTTTCGTGCGATGTTGGGCTACGAGTTTGACAATCTACACCACGAGATGATAATGGCGGCACCATGCAAGAGTCCATTAAGCCCAATTTGGAACAGTCGAAACCGCCCATCCTGGTGACCTCACCCGCTGCCCTGGAAGAGCTGGCGGCGCGGCTACAGCAGTCCCCGCGCATCGCCGTGGATACCGAATCCAACAGCCTCTTCGCCTACCGCGAGCGCGTGTGCCTGATCCAGTTCTCCATCCCCGACGACGATTTTCTGGTGGATCCCCTGGCCCTGGCTGATCTCAGCCCGCTCGGGCCGGTCTTCGCCGCGCCGGAGATCGAGAAAGTGTTCCACGCCGCGGAAAACGACCTGGCCGTGTTGCAACGCGATTTCGGCTTCAGCTGTCAGAATCTGTTCGACACCATGTGGGCCGGGCGAATTCTGGGGTGGCCCGCCGTGGGGTTGGGACGGCTCATGGAACAGTATTTCGGCGTGCCGCCGAACAAGAAATATCAACGCTACAATTGGGGGACGCGACCGCTCGATCCCAAAGCGATTTCCTACGCGCGCACGGACACGCAATATCTATTGAGATTGCGCGACCTCCAGGCCGCCGAACTGCAGGCCAGGGGACGCTGGGAGGAGGCGCAGGAAATCTTCGCGTACTTGAGCCAACACGTCAGCCTGCTGACAGAAGCCAATTCAGAGGCCACGTTCTGGCGCATCAAGGGGATGCACGACCTCAACCTGGTGGAGAAAAAACGGCTCTATCAGCTGCACCTGTGGCGGGAACGCATGGCGGAACGCCTGGACCGTCCTCCCGTCAAGGTGGCAAGCGATGCGCAGCTGGTGCAGCTGGCACAGGTCCAACCGCACACGCTGGAAGAGCTCGGCACGGCGGGACTCAGTCCCGGTCAACTTCGCCGCTTCGGGCGCGAGCTGCTCAGCGTGCTCAACGGGCGCGCCGATAGCCTGCCGCGATTCCCCGGCGAAGAGGAGCGGCCTCCCGAGGCCGTGCTCGAACGCTATCAGACCCTGCGCAGCTGGCGTCGGGAAGTCGCGCTGTGCCGCGGCGTTGATTCTGACGTCATCCTGCCCAACGCTACCCTATGGGCGCTGGCATGGAATCCCCCGCAGCGGTCAGAGGATCTGCTCCACATCCCCGGCATCGGTCAGTGGCGGCAGAAAACCTACGGGGCCGACCTGTTGGGCCTGCTGCATGGGGCAGAGGTTTCACCGTGTCGGCAAGATGCCATTCAAGCAGCGCAGCTGCAGAAGGAAGACCGCCCATGAAAATCACCTTTCTCGGCGGCGTGGGGACCGTCACCGGTTCTTCGTATCTGATCCGCACCAATCGCGTCCACATTCTGCTGGAATGCGGCCTTTTCCAGGGCAAACGCCAGGAATCCTATGAGCGCAATCGCCATTTTGACTTCGAGCCGCGCCGCGTAGACGCCGTCGTCCTTTCCCACGCGCACATTGATCATTCGGGCAATCTGCCCAATCTCGTGCTGCAGGGGTGTACGGCGCCGATTTACACCACCCACGCCACCCGTGACCTGTGCGCCTCGATGCTGCCCGATTCGGGGCGGATTCAGGAGGCCGATGTGGCATATGTCAACAAGAAACGGGCGCGGAAGGGGGAACCGCCGGTCGAGCCGCTCTACACCGAAGAGGATGCCCTGTTCTCGCTGCAGGGGATGGTGGGTGTAGGCTACAATCACACGCTGGAAATCGCGCGCGATGTGCGTCTCACCTTCTTCGACGCCGGTCACATCCTCGGCTCCGCGATGGTGCTCCTGGAAAGCAAGGAGCACGGGCGCCCCGTGCGACTCTTGTTCAGCGGCGACCTGGGACAGCCGGGGCTGGCGATCGTGCGCGATCCAACGCCCATGCCGCCCACCGATTATCTGATGATCGAGAGCACCTACGGCGACCGCGAGCATCCCCCCATCGAGGATGCCCGGGCCATGCTGGCGGACGCCATCACCCAGATTGTCCAGCGCAACGGACGCATCATCATTCCGGCCTTCGCGGTCGGGCGAACCCAGGAAATTATCTACGCGCTGCATGAACTGCACCTGCAAGGCCAGATTCCCGACGTCCCGATCTACGTGGATAGCCCCCTCGCCGTCAACGTGACCGAAGTTTTCCGCCAGCACCCCGAATGCTACGACCAGGAGACGCGCCGGCTGATCCAGGCCATCGAAATCGCCGATCCACTGGGATTTCAACAGCTCAAATACATCCATGATGTAGAGGAATCCAAGGCCCTGAACACCGCGCCCAATCCGATGGTCATCATCAGCGCGTCGGGGATGGCCGAGGCAGGCCGGGTGCAGCATCACCTCAAGCACGCGATCACCGATCCCAACAATATGGTGTTGATTACCGGCTGGCAGGCGCCCAATACGCTGGGGCGACGCATCGCTGAGCGCGAGCCGGTCGTGCGCATTTTTGGCGAGGAATTTCCCCTGCGGGCGGAGGTTCGCCTCGCCTACGGCTACAGCGCCCACGCCGACCGGCAGAATCTGCTCGACTGGGCGAGGCCGCAAAGCGCCGTCACCCGGGGCGCGTTCGTCATTCACGGCGATCCTGGCCCCGCGCAGGCGCTGGGCGAGGGCCTGCGCGCGCTGGGCTATCAGCGCATCGCCATTCCCAACCGGGGCGAGACCGTTAAACTCTAAGGCGGGCAAGACGCCTCAAGCCCCGGGCTCACGGCAAGACGACCCTTGCATCGCACAAGCTCTTTCAGGAGAACAGCATGGCAAATCTGTGGCACGAATTACCTCCCGGACCGAATGCCAATCTCGATGTCGTCTATGTCGTCGTAGAAGTTCCCAAACGCTCGCGGAACAAATTCGAGTACGATAAAAACGGCGGTTTCATCAAACTGGATCGTGTGCTGTATTCCTCGCTTCATTACCCTGGGGACTATGGCTTCATCCCTCGCACGCACTACGACGACGGCGACCCGCTCGACATCATCGTGATGACCAACGAGCCGACGTTTCCCGGCTGCGTCATCGAGGCGCGCCCCTTAGGGATCTTCCGCATGTTAGATCGCGGGCTCGCCGACGACAAAATCCTCGCCGTCCCCGCTACCGATCCGCTCTTCGATGGTTACCAGGAACTGGAGGACGTGCCGCCTCATTTCCTGGAAGAGGTCGCCCACTTCTTCTCGGTGTACAAAGATCTGCAACACATCGGGGTCAAAGTGCTCAAATGGGAAGGGCGCGAGATGGCGCTGGCGGAAATCGAACGCGCCTTGGGTCTCTACGCCAAATACCTGCGCACGAGCCGGTAATCCCTGCCAGGAATGAAAATGGGGCCCGGCGCCCGGCTGCGCCGCGCGCAAAAAGATGCCTGTGATCATCGGCGCCTGTACTATCCAACTCTATTTGCCCGGCGTGAGCTCCCTCAAAGAAAAGCGCGGGCGGCTCAAGCCGTTGCTCACGCAAGTACGCCGTCGCTTTGAGGTGGCCGCCGCCGAGGTCGAGCATCAGGACCGCTGGCAATCCGCCGGCATCGCCATCGTCACCGTCGCCAACGACAGCGGGCACGTCTACGCCGTCCTCGAAAACGTCGTCCACTGGATTGAGGAAGAATGCCGCGACCTCGAAGTCACCGGCTGGAACGTCGAATTGCGGTGAGCCCTGCCTTGCCATTCAACTCTGCCAGAGTACAATAGAGCCCCATGAGCGTGATTGACCAGATCAAAGACCGCCTGGATGTGGCGGAGATCATCGGCCGCACGGTGCCGTTGCAACGCGCCGGCCGCAACCTGCGCGGTCTCTGTCCCTTCCACAGTGAGAAGACGCCGTCGTTCTACGTCTTCCCCGACAGCCAACGCTGGCAGTGTTTTGGCTGCAATCGCGGCGGCGACATCTTCACGTTCGTCATGGAGACGCAAGGGTTGGACTTCCGCGGCGCCCTGGAGGAATTGGGACGGCTCGCCGGCGTCGAAGTGCGCCCGCTCACCCCCTCGCAGGTGCAGGCCGGCGCCGAGGCTGACCGGCTCCTCGCCGTCCATCAGGCCGCGGCGGACTATTACCACCAGCTGCTGCGCTCCGCGCCACAAGCGGCTCATGCGAGAGCCTATCTGCAACGGCGCGGTTTCAAGGACGACACTATCGAGGTCTTCCAGCTGGGCTACAGCCTGCACTCCTGGGATGCGCTGCGCACGCACCTGTTGGGGCAAGGCTTCACCCTCGAAGACCTCATCAAAGCCGGGCTGCTGGTGGAACGGGAAGAAGGCGGCGCCTACGACCGTTTCCGCGGCCGGCTGATGATCCCCATCCGCGACCGCCGGGGACGGGTCATTGCCTTTGGGGGACGGGTGCTCAATCCCGAAGACGAGCCCAAATACATGAACTCGCCGCAGACGCCCCTCTTCGATAAAAGCCAGGTACTGTTCGGCTTCGATCGCGCCGGCCAGGCGATCCGCGAGGCCGACGCCGCGGTCATCGTCGAGGGTTACATGGACGTGATGATCCCCCATCAGGAGGGCTATCGCAATGTCGTCGCGCCGATGGGCACGGCCCTCACCGAAGCGCACCTCAAGCAGCTGCACCGGCTCACCCGGCGCTTCATCATGGCCCTCGATCCCGACGCCGCCGGCATCAACGCCACGCTGCGGGGCCTGGAGACTGCACGCCAGAGCCTTGAGCGCGAGTGGGAGCCAGTTTTCGACGCGCGAGGGCTGATCGGTTATGAGGGACGGCTGAACGCCGAGATCCGCGTGGCGACCCTTCCCGACGGGCTTGACCCCGACGAGCTGATCTTGCGGGATCCCCAGCGCTGGGAACAGCTCCTGCAGGAGGCACAGCCGATAGTGCGCTTCGTCTTCGCACATCTGCTGGAACAGGAAAACAAGGATGAGCCCAAGGCCAAAGCGCGCATCGTGGAGGCGATGCTGCCGCTGCTGCGCGACATCTCCAATCCCATCGAACGAGAAGGCTACACGCAGGAAATCGCGCTACGGCTCGGCTTGGACGCACGCATGTTGCTGGAGCAGCTGCGCGTGCGCGAGCGCGTCGAGGCGGCGCGACGGGAGCAGACCCGCAACGAGCGCGAACGCCCCCAGGATCGGGAGATGCACGCTTTGCGCATCCTGCTGGCCTATCCGGCGCTGCAGGAGCGCGTGGACATGGAACTGGTCAGCCTGGAGCTCGAGCCGCTCGGAGATGACGACTTCACCGCTGAGGGGCGCCTGCTTTGGCTGGCGCTGCTGGAATTCATGGCCAATCCCGTTCTGGAATGGGAAGACCTGCTGCCGCCGGAGCTCGCAGCGCGCGTCAGGGAATGGACGCAAACGCCGTTGCCGGAAGAACCGGTGGAAGACTGGCTGCGCGATTTGCTGCGCACCATCCTCTGGATACGCGAAGGGCATGTGCGGCAGCGCATCGAAGAAGTCGGGGGGCTACTGCTCGAAGCGCAGGCCATGGGCGATCTCAAGGGCACCGAATATGCCGCCGTCATGCCCAGACTGTCAGAAACGCTCATCCGCATTCAACGCGCCCTGTGGCCCAAACCACAGAAACGTTAACGAGGAGCACACCCGTATGGAAGCACCTGGTCACAACAGGACTACCGCTGCCAAGAAAACCGCGCCTGCCGAAGAGAATCTGGACGCCGATGCCGACCTGTTGATAGAAGAAGATGAGGTGGAAGAGGAGGAAGAGGAAGAAGAAGGCAGCTGGAACAAAGAACCCTCGGCAGATGACCTGGAGCAGATTGAAGAGGAATATACCGACAGCGTCGCCGATCTGGTAGACGACCCGGTACGCATGTATCTGCGGGAAATTGGCCGTGTGGACCTGTTAGAGCCGCATCAGGAAATCTGGTTGTGCATTGTGCGACAATGTGCAACCGATGTGGCAGGATTGCGGCTGCTCTTGGGGAATGACACCAGCGCCGAAGCCCTGGCGGACACCCTGGTTCAGCAGTATGAAGAGCTCCGCAACGCCTGGAAGCTCGCGCTGCAAGCCACCAAAAACGAGGGATTGACGCTCCCCGCCCCCACCCAACTCCTCGATGAGGTCATCCTGCAACAAGGCCTGTTGCTCTCCTCCGGCCCGTCGGTGCTCTACCAGGCCATGGGACCCAATCACTGGAGCGAGGATCCCCAATGGCGTCCCATCATCATCAAACTGATTGACATGGTGAAGACCGCCTATCTCCTGCCGCCAGACATGCTGCATGACTTGCGCGAGAGCCTCACCCACAGCGAGCGCTGGCCGACGGTGCGGCACGTCCGGCAGACCGTCCCGGCGCCCGACGTCGTGCTGCAGTGGTGGGACCAAATTGATATTCTGGCCGCCGATGCCCAACAGCTGCTCGTCCGCGCCAACCTGCGCCTGGTGGTCAACATCGCCAAGCGCTACGTCGGACGGGGCGTCACCTTTCTGGATCTCATTCAAGAAGGCAACATCGGCCTGCTGCGGGCCGTCGAGAAATTCGACTTCACGCGCGGCTACAAATTTTCCACCTATGCCACCTGGTGGATTCGGCAGGCAATCAGCCGCGCCATCGCCGACCAGGCGCGCACTATCCGCATTCCCGTTCACATGGTCGAGACCATCAACCGGCTGATGCGCGTTCAACGCCGGCTGACCCAGACCCTGGGACGGGAACCCACGCTCGACGAGCTGGCGTTGGAGATGGACGTGCTGCCGGTGGAGGACATCAACGCCATCATCCAGGCGCGCGCCAAGGACCAGCCCCTCCCGCCGCCGCTGGAACGCAAACTTCGCCGGGCCGTCGCCAAAGTGCGCCGCATCATCAGCATCTCCCAAGAGCCGATGTCGCTCGAAAGCCCCGTCGGCAACGAGGAGGACAGCGAGCTCTCCGACTTCATCGAGGACGAGAACCTGCCCGGCCCCATGGACGCCACTTCCATGCAGATGCTGCGCGAGCAGTTGCAGAGTATCCTCGGCGAGCTGGGCGAACGCGAGCGGGAGGTCCTGGAGATGCGCTTCGGTCTCAAAGATGGCGAGCCCCACACCCTGGAGGAAGTCGGGCTGGCCTTCAACGTCACCCGTGAGCGCATCCGGCAGATCGAGTCCAAGGCCCTGCGCAAGCTGCGCCATCCGGGTCGCAGCCGCAAATTGCGCGATTTTCTGACGTAAAGGGAAGCCATGTTCAAACAAATCGAAATTCAGACCCGCACGAAGGTTGATCTCCTGGACATTACGGCGGAGATCGAACAAGCCATCGCCGAAGCGCCCATCGAGGAAGGCGTCTGTTTTCTGTTCTGCCCGCACACGACCGCCGGCATCGTCCTCAACGAGAACTGGGACCCGGCCGTCGAGCACGATCTGGCGATGGTGCTGGAGCGCATGGTCCCGCCGGGGCTGCCGTACACGCACAGCGAGGGCAATGCGCCGGCGCACGTCAAATCGGTGTTGGTGGGCAGCGACCATTTCATCCTCATCACCCACCACCAGCTCCAGCTGGGTCAGTGGCAGGGGGTCTTCTTCGCTGAGTTCGACGGTCCCCGCCGCCGCCATGTCTGGCTCCGCGTCATCGCTGCCGGCGAATAGCGGACAGACACAGCGCGTAGTGAGCGGTAAGCCGTGAGCCACCAGCAGCCAGCAACCAGCTTCCAGCAGCCAGATTCCAGTTTTCCGCCCCTCTCCTGGGAAAGCATCGAGGCCCTGCTGCACCGCGTTCAGAAGCCGGGGCGCTATGTCGGCGGGGAATTCAACGCCATCCACAAGCCATGGGATGAAGTCCACACGCGCGTCTGCCTCGCTTTCCCCGATCTCTACGACCTGGGGATGTCCAACTTCGCGCTGCAGATCCTCTACGACCTGCTCAATCGCCGCGAGGACACGCTGGCGGAACGCACTTACCTGCCCGCGCCGGACATGATCGTCGCCCTCCGCCAGGCTGGTTTGCCGCTCTATACGCTGGAGAGCACCCGCCCCGTCGCCGCCTTCGATATTCTCGCCATCAGCACGGCTTACGAGCAGCTCTTCACCAACACGCTGGAGCTGCTCGATCTCGCCGGGATTCCCCTCCGCGCCGCCGAACGGGATGAGCGCCATCCCCTCGTCATCGGCGGCGGACACGGCGCCTTCAACCCCGAGCCCATCAGCGACTTCTTCGATGTCTTTGTCATCGGCGAGGCGGAAGAGGTCATTCTGGAGCTGTTGGAGGCATATCAGGCGACGCGCGCCCTGCCCCGTGAGGCGCAGCTCCGCGCGCTACTCCGTATCGAGGGGCTGTACGTGCCGCGCTTCTACCGTCCGGAATACACCCGCGAGGGCGATTTCGCCGGGATCACGCCGTTGATCGCCGAGGCGCCGCCGCGCATCCAACGCCGCATCGTAGGGACGCTGCCCCCCACTCCCATCCGGCAAATCGTCCCCAACATCGAGACGACCCACGATCGGGGCGTCATCGAGATTCAACGCGGTTGCACGCATGGCTGCCGCTTCTGTCAGGCGGGCGTCATCACCCGCCCCGTGCGTGAACGGCCCGCCGCGGAGATCGCCAGCGACGTCTTCGCCATCGCCGCCGCCACCGGCTACAACGAAATCGGCTTCCTCTCGCTCTCCTCCGCCGATCACACCGAGATCGAAACGCTGCTGCAAACGCTCCAACAGCAATGCGCCGAGCTGCACCTGGGGTTTTCGCTGCCCAGCCTGCGCATTGACGCTTTCTCCGTCGCCCTGGCCGAGGGGCTGACCGGCAGCCGCAAATCCGGCTTCACCTTCGCGCCCGAAGCCGCCACCGAAGCGCTGCGCCGCCGCATCAACAAAGACATCCGCACCGAGGATCTCCTCACCCTCGCCGGGGAAGTCTTCCAACGCGGCTGGCGCACCCTCAAACTCTACTTCATGATCGGCCTGCCCGGAGAGACCGATGAGGACGTCCTCGCCATCGCGGACCTGGCGCACGAACTGCGCCGCATCGGCGTGCGCCTCGGGGGACGCAAGACCGAAATCCACGTGAGCGTCAGCACGTTCGTCCCCAAACCGCAGACCGCCTTTCAGTGGGAAGCTTTTGCGGATGGGGAGACCATCGCGCGTCGGCAAGCGCTGCTGTTCCAGCACCTGCGCGGACGGGGCTTCAAAGTCTCGTGGAACAAATACGCCGCCACCAGCATCGAAGCGCTGCTCACGCGGGGCGACCGGCGGCTCAACGCCCTCATCGAACGCGCCTGGCAGCTGGGGGCCCGCTTCGACGCCTGGGATGAATGGTGGAA
>JAGPHL010000099.1 GCA_018055515.1 Anaerolineae bacterium | reverse complement strand
ACCGTCTCGTTCACGGTGTGGAACGACTGCGGCCGGTACATGAGCGTGAAGGAAGGCACATCGGTCAGGTAAATCTTCACCAGTTCGGTGTACATTTCCTTCAGCTTGGCGGGATCGGTCTCGCGCGGAATGGCCTTGATCAGCTCATCCACCCGGGGATTGCTGTACTGCCCCCAGTTACCGCTCCAGTTGCTCGCCTGACCAATCCATTCGGAGCTGAGCAGCCCACGGATGCGGCCCCACGGCATGGTCGGGCCAGCGCCGGCGCTCCACATCATGAAGATGTCGTACCCTTCGGGCAGCGGTGCATCCGACTTGGTGACGACGGTCTGATACACGGACCACTCAGGATAGTTGGTGGTGATGTCAATGCCGATCTTCTTGCCGGCGGCTGCCACCACCTCGATCGCGGCCTGCCAGTCAGACCAACCGTTCGGGCAGGTGGCCACGTAGCTGAGCTTCTTGCCGTTGTACTCACGCCATCCGTCGCCGTTGCTGTCCACGATGCCGGCCTCGTCGAGCAGTTTGTTCGCGCCCTCGATGTCGTTGCCGGCCCATTGCAGGTCCTTGACGGCCTCGTGATCGTACATTGCCTGCTCACCGGGGGTCGGGTTCATGAGCGAGCGCGGGACCTGCTGGAAGGTCGCCGATTGATTGGTCATCGCGTTGGCGATGATGGTGTCGTAATCCACCGCGATGGCGATGGCCTTGCGCACGGCTACCTGATCCAGCCCATAGGAATTCAAGTTGTAGAAGGCAGTGGGAAGGCTGGCGCCGATGCCGTAGGGAGGCTCAGGCAGGTAAGTGGAAATAGGCAGACCGTAGCTCTCCCACAGCAGGTTGACGTTGGAGTTGAACTGCTGACTGACGTCCACCTCGCCCTTGGCCAAAGCCACGGAACCGGCCGCGTTGTCCTTGAAGATCACATGCGCCAGGTACTTCGGCGCGGGCAGCTTGCCCCACATGGAGGGATCCTGACCCCAGTAGTTATCATCCCGCACGAGGACTACCTTCGTGTCATCGGCGAAATACTTGTGATAGGGGCCGGAGTACACGACGTCCTCCGCGGGGTCCGCCATCAACTTGGTGGCGTCATAACCGGAGCGCTCCTCCAGCTTCTGGGTCCAGGCCTTCTGCATGACGTAGTTGCTGCTCACGAAAGCGCTCACCGCCAGAGGATTGACGGCCTTCCCATCTTCCGCCAGCTTGGCCTTGATCACCACGGTCCGATCGTCCTTGGCCACGATGTCCTCAATGTAGTCCTTGTTGCCGGCGCCGGTCGGGGTGTTGTACTTGACGTGAGTCGCCCAGGTGTAAGCCACATCCTCCGCCGTCACGGGGGTGCCGTCACTCCACTTGGCCGCCGGCTTGATCTTGAAGGTGATCTCCGTCATATCGGCGTTCCATGACCAGGGGCCATCCGCCAGGAGCGGGTACTGTTTACCGTCGAGCATGTTGTACAGATACGGGGTCTCGAACATGGTAACGCGCGCGTTATCGCCCGCGGCGAGTGCCATCGCGTTGTTCATGCTGCTGGAATACGGATTCCAGCCCACGACCGGGCCCCACTGTTGACCATTGAAGTAGAGAGTCTCCTTGCGGGGCAATGCGTTAGGATCTGATTCAGGGGTCACTAAGACCTCTTTGGTCACGACGACCTCTTTGGTGACCTCAACGGTTTTCACCACCTCAACGGTCTCGCGAATCACCTCTGGCGTCGGCGTGCCGCAGGCGCTGAGCAACATGGCGAGAACCATCAGGATGTTGAAAGCAATGGCATAGCGTTTCATGTCAAACATCTCCTTCCTTTTGAGCATGTGAGATAGAATTTACAGCTGGAATCTTAGTTACACAAGCATAGCACCAAATTGATACGATGGCAACCTCCTTTCAGGGTATGGAACACTCCAGACATGACAGCCAATCTGCTTAAAGCGCCTCTACCTGGGGTTTTAGTCGCGCCACAGATTCACGCACCACCAGCTCCGTCTGAAGCATGATGGTCACCGCCGGCATCGCGGGATTGCGCGCCCGTTCCAGCAATTGACGGACCCCCAGGCGTCCCATCAATACCTTATCCACGTGCATCGTAGTCAGGGCCGGACTGACCTCATGGATCAAGGCCAGGTCATCGAACCCCATTACCGAAAGATCCTCAGGCACGCGCCGACCCAGATCCCGCGCCGCTTTAAGCACCCCCAACGCCGTGTCGTCATTGCAGGCGAAAATCGCGGTGATGACGGGAGCACGCTGCAGCAGCCGTAAGGTCGCCTCGTAGCCCGGGGCGCGACCGATCGGTGAATCTTCGATGAACGAGTCGGGGATGCCCGCCCGGCGCAACGCCTCGAGGTAGCCCGCACGACGCTCGCGGATGCTCGGATAGGCCTCTGCCGTGCTGCCGATCAGGCCGATGCACCGATGCCCATTCCCAATCAAATAGCGGGTGGCGGCCAGAGCGCCGGAGAAATTGTCCGTCAGCACCCGGTCGCAGACCTGAGCGCCGGTCGTGTAGGCGTCAAGCATGACGATGGGGATACTGCGCTGACGGCGGATGGCGTCGAGAGCCGTTTCGATCAATGTGCCACACAGCAACAGGCCATCAATGCGATCTTCACTCAGCATAATCGGCCATTGGACAGGGCGATTCTGCGCATCTACTTCGATGTTGGAATACATCAGATGCAGGCCCCGCTCGCGGCACTCAGCCTCAACTCCCGATTGCACGTAGGCATAGAAGTGATTGACCGGCTCGCGGTCGTCCGCATCGTGTTTCAGCAGCAGCCCCACGACGGCGATGGGAGTTTCTTGCGGCAACCCCAGCGTCTTGACCGGATACCCCAAGGCGGTCGCGGCTTCCAGGACGCGCAACCGCGTCTCCTGCGCGACGCCGGGGCGGTTATTGAGGGCTTGGGAAGCGGTTCCAATCGAAACTCCGGCTGATTCTGCAACTTCACGCAACGTTACCGACACAGGGCACTCCTGTCATCTCTGCAGGGAAAAATTCAGCGCGAGTCGTTCACCAGTTCATTCGAAAGTTTAGTGAACATTTTCATTTTATACCAAAGTGCACCCGAATGCGCGCAGACATAGTGCAGAGTTAGTGCAAACATCGTGCAACAACGGATTGGCCTTTTTGGCATAAACCGGATATAATAGAAAGCCAACGGATGAACATTTTGGGCGCACGCGGCGTTCTCGACGCTTAAATTCGGAGCCTGGCGTCAGTTCCCAGGATATTTTTCGAAGGTGATGCGGGTGGACACTAGAATTTGGGATGACAAACACCTCAAAGCCCTGTTGCGACTGCCACGGTATCCCCTTACCCTGATCGAGGAGGAGCCGTGGCATTCCTGGATCGAGCAGCAGGGCGGCGTACACGCGGTCCATGAATACCTCAAAACCAGTTTTTTGCCGCCGCACGAACAGGAACTCCTTACGCTTGTCCTGAGCCATCCCGGCGCCTCGGTCCAGTTCTATTGCGAGCGGTTGTGCATCAGCCGCCGGACTTATGCCAACTACCTGAACAGCCTGTGTGCGACGTTGCTGCTCCATTTGAACGCCCGATCCGCGATGCCGGCAAAAGTCGTGGAGGCCAAAATCCGTCATGGGAGCGTTCCCGCCTCCATGACGGCGCTGATCGGAGCGGAAGAAGCCTTGAGTGCGATACTCGCGCTTGTAGAGCGGCCGGCCGTGCGTTGCATCACCCTCGTCGGACCCGGCGGTGTGGGAAAGACCCGCCTGGCCCTCGAGGTCGCGACCCTCGTGCAGGCGCAGTTCGCCCATGGCGCCTGCTTTATCCCTCTGGACACGGTCTCCGACCCGGCATTGTTGAGCGCGACTCTCATCCGCGTGCTCAATGTGCAACCTGCCGGCGCTGAACCGCCGTTGGAAGCGCTCAAGACTTATTTGCAGTCCAAACAGCTGCTGTTGATCCTCGACAATCTCGAACATCTCTCCGGCGTGGGAGCGGTTGCAAGCGCACTCTTGCACGCGGCGCCGGGCCTGAAAATCCTCGGCACCAGCCGGGAACGACTGAACATTTACGGCGAATATTGTTTCGTCGTGGAACCGCTCCCAGTCCCATGCGCGGGCGCGACGCCTGAAGCCTTGAACGCTTCACCGGCCATACAGCTTTTCGTCGAACGCGCGCGCGCCGTGCGACAGGACTTTGCCCTCACGACAGAAAACGCCGCGACCGTCGTGCAAATCTGCCAGCACCTCGATGGCCTGCCTCTCGCCATGGAACTCGCAGCAGCCCGTCTCAAGGCTTGTTCCCCCAACCAGCTGCTCGAACAGCTGGAGACCAACCTGATCGCCTTGCGCCATCCCCATGAGGATCGCCCGGCACGTCATCAGAGCCTGTGGAACGTGATCGAATGGAGCTATCGGCTGCTCGCCCCCCGCGACCAGTGCCTGTTCCGGCATCTGGCAGTCTTCGATCACAGCTGGGATCTTCAGGCCGCACAGGCAGTCTGTGAGGATGAGGAAATTCAGGAGGGGCTCGAAGAGCTGGCCGACAAAAGCTTGATCCAGTTTGCCAACGCCGGGGCGGAAGGGCGATTTTACATGCTCAACACCCTGCGAGAATATGCGCTGGAACAACTGCGTCGGGCAGGAGAAGCGGAAGCGGCGAGTCGCCGCCATGCGGAGTACTACCTCGCGCAGGCCGAAAGGGCCGAAACCGTCCTGGGGACGACCGCACATCTGAAGTGGGCCGAGTGGCTGCGCCGCGAACACGGCAATCTCCAGACGGCTTTGCGCTGGATGCTGGAGCATGACGAGGCGGCGCTGGCCCTGCGCCTGGGAGGCGCCGTCTGGCGCTTCTGGCAGGTGCAAGGCGTGCTGACCGAGGGGCGCTACTGGCTCATGCGCGCGTTGGACGCCGGCGCCGACGCGGAGGCTGAGCACCGCTTGAAGGCGCTTTGGGGCATTGGCTGGCTGGCCGAAAATCAAAGCGACCTGCCGGCAGCTACCGCCTATTTCAAGACGGGGCTGACGCTGGCGCAACAGCTGGAAAAGCCGCGATGGAGCGCGCTGTGTCAGATCGGTTTAGGCGAGATAGCCCGCGCCCAACAGCGCTACGCGGAAGCGACGCAGCTTTTTGAATCCAGCCTGGAGCTCTTCAAAGCGCTCCAGGACCGCGAAGAAATCGCCTGGACCCTGGATCAGCTAGGTCGGCTGGCGCTGGAACTGCAGGATTTTGAGCGCGCCCGGCAGTATGCGGAAAGCAGCCTGGCGCTTTTCCGCGAGCTGGGCCATCACTGGGGGATATCGCATGTGCTGGATCATCTCGGCGACATCGTCTGGAATCAGGGGCAGTATGACCTCGCGGCCCTCTTTTTCGAAGAAGCCCTGCGAGAGGCGGCCATCATGCAAAGCCACTGGCTGACTGCCTGGACGCTCTGCAAGCTCACTTCCGTGAAGCTGGCCCAGGGTCAGCCGGTTCAGGCGCGGACGATGCTGGCCGAGAGCTTACGACTGCACCTTGAGGTGGAAAACACGCTGGGCATCGTCGCCTGCCTGGGGCGTGCGGCGATGGTCGCCGCCGCGCAACAGGCCTGGCGCACGGCAGTGCAACTCTGGGCGGCGACGGAAGCCTTGCATCAGCGGCTGGCTCTGCCACCCCTCACGGCGATCTTCGTGAGCGGGAGGACGCCAGCGTTGGAGGAGGCGCGTGCCCGGTTGACGCCGGCCGAATTCACCGCGGCATGGACGCGCGGCCAAATGGCGACGCTGGCCCAAGCCATCCAATGGGCCCAACAGGAGTTGGGCGTGAAGGCGTGAGTCAGCGCGCCCGGTGTCGCAGAGAAAAATGGCTCTGTAGTGGATCCCCCCATGTCCGGCGCAACCGGGCGCACAAAAAATTGCCAAAATAGAAAATCTTGAGTCAGTCCCCTCCCCCCTGGAACTCTCGCTGCCGTGAGGACGTTCTAACTACAGGGCGCGGCGTGAGACAGGTCCCGGTTTCTATTCGCCGCGCGCCGTTTACCGATCTCTGCATGGAGGCTCTATTATGAAGAAGACAACACGCTGGAATCGCTTGTTCTGCATCGTCGTCCTGCTGGCGACGCTGGCCGCGTGTACCGGCGCGCCCTCGCCGACGCCAACGCCGCTCCCCACGCCGCCGCCCAAAGCCACCGTCACCCCCTTGCCCCCCAAGCCCGTCGTGCCTTACACGCCCGTCTCCGAAAAGGAGCTCGCCCCGTCCGTGCTCTGGCGCACGCCCCAGCGCGGCGAAAGCCTCGCCCCCGACGCCAGCATCGAATTGGTCTTCGATCAGCCCATGGCCCCCGACAGCGTCCGCCGCGCCCTCACCGTGCAGACGGCGGCCACAGAGCCTGTGCCGGTCACCGGCGAGCTGACCTGGCGCGACGAGCGCACCGCCGTCTTCAAACCCGGCAAAGCGCTGGCGCGCGACGCGGCCTACGACGTGATCCTCACGCAGGAAGCCACCTCTGCCACGGGCACGCCCCTGCGCGAGCCGCTGGTCTTCCGCTTCGCTACGGCGGGCACGCTGGAGGTGGCCCAGGTCATCCCCGCGCCGGGCACGATGGACACCGAGACCGACATGCCCATCACCGTCATGTTCAACCGTCCCGTAGTGCCTCTCACCAGCCTCAAACAGATGGAAAGCCTGCCCAATCCTCTGCGCATCGAACCCGCCCTCGAGGGTCAGGGCGAATGGCTCAACACGTCCATTTACGTCTTCCGCCCCTCCAGCCCCCTGGCAGGCGGCACAGCCTACCGCGTCACCGTCGCAGCGGGATTGCAGGACCTCGCCGGCGCGCTGCTCATCGAGGATTACACCTGGAGCTTCAGCACGCAGCCCCCGGAGGTCGTGTGGACTTCCCCCAGGGACGGCGAGACCCTCGTAGACATCCGCCGGCCCATTCGGGTAGAATTCAACCAACCCATCGAAGCCGCTTCCGCACAGCGCGCCTTCTCGCTCAAGGCCGGGAGCCTGATCCGCACCGACGTCGCGGGTGCGTTTGCCGTGGTGGGAAACACCCTCATCTTCACCCCCACCCGCGACCTGGATTTCGACACCGCCTACACCGTAGCGCTGGCCGCCGGCGTGACCGGCGCTTCCGGCGGCGAGGGGATGCGCCAGGCCTACACCTGGCAGTTCACCACCGTCCCGCTGCCCCGCATCGTCTCCACCGCTCCCAAAGATGGCGAACGCAATGTCCCGGCGTACAGCCCCTTCCAGATCATTTTCAACACGCGGATTGACCCCAAGACGGTGATGCCCAATCTCACGGTGACCCCACCCCTTTCGCCCACGCAGGTCTACACCTACTTCTCGGAGTGGGACAACACCTTCACCCTCTACTTCGGCGCGCAAGCCTCGACCGATTACACCGTGGTCGTCGGCACCGGCATCGCCGATCCTTACGGCAATACAATCCCCCGCGGGACGACGGTCAGCTACCGCACCGCCCCGTTGGAGCCCACGTATCGCCTGTTGACGCCGGATTCTATCGCCACCTACGACGCGGCGCTGCCCGCGCAGGTCGCCATCGCGCACCTCAACCTCACGCGGGTGGACCTGGAGCTCTATCGCCTGCCTGCGAGCGTCCTGCAACAATCCTACGGGAACTGGCGCGAGCAACTCCCTGCCGGCGCCGAATTGCTGCGCCAATGGACCAAGACCCTCGAAGCGCCGCTCAATAAACAGAGCTATACCGCGATCGAGTTGACCGAGACCCCGGGCGGCAAGCTCGCGCCGGGCGTCTACCTGCTGGAGATCAACGCGCCGGAGATGGCAGCCAATGAATGGGCAGCGAACCAGCAACACCTGCTCGTCGTCTCCGATTACAACCTCACGCTGAAGACCGGCCCGGACGAGGCGTTGCTCTGGGCCGTAGACCTGGCAACGGGAGCCCCCGTCCAGGGATTGAACCTGCAGCTGGTGGAAATCGGGGGGCGCAACCTGAGCAGCCTCACCACCGATCAAAAAGGCATCGCCCGCGCGATCCTGCCGCAAAACCGCAGCACGATCCTGGCCCTCAGCGAGCAGCCTTTCGCCGCCATCGCCGAGGGATGGGGCCGGGGCATCAGCCCATGGGATTTCGGCATGGGACAGGGCGTCTGGGAGCAGAAACTCCGCGCCCACCTCTACACCGATCGCCCCATCTACCGCCCCGGACAGACGGTCAACTTCAAGGGCGTGCTGCGCCTGGAGGATGATGCCGCCTTTACTCTGCCTGGGGCGGGCGCGGTGAAAGTCACCGTGCGCGACGCCGCCTGGCAGGAGCTCTACAACAAGCAGCTGTCCGTGAGCCAGCTCGGCGCCTTCTCCGACTCGCTGGCCCTGGGCGCCAACGCCAGTCTGGGGAATTACGTCATCAGCGTCGAATTCGGCGATCAGCACTACGAGACCTACTTCCAGGTTGCCGCCTACCGCGCGCCGGAGTTCGAGATCGTCGTGGAGCCGGCGGTCGCGGAACTGCGGCGCGGCGAGAGCGCCCAGGCGACCATCACCGCGCGCTACTTCTTCGGCGGGCCGCTGGCGAACACCGCCGTGACCTGGAACGTCGTCGCCGAGCGCTACACCTTCAAGCCGGCGTGGGGCGGACGGTACAGCTTCAGCGACGTGGATGATCCCTGGATCTGCTTCGATTGCTGGTGGCGGTGGGAGCCTCAGCCGCCCACGCAAGCCATCCTCAGCGGCAGCGGAGTGACCGACGCCAACGGCGAGCTGCACATCACGCTCGACGGTGCCGCTCTCGACGCCGCGCTGCCCTACCTCGCGGCGCGCATCACGCTCGAGGCGACCGCCACCGGGCCCGACAATCAGGCCATCTCCGGGCGGAGCAGCGTCATCGTTCACCCCGGCCCTTACTACATCGGCCTGGCGCCGCGCAGCGCCATCGGCACGGCGGAAAAAGAAACCACCGTGGACCTCGTGGCCGTCAACTGGAAGGGCGAGCGCCTGGCCAATCAGGCCCTCAAAGTGGCGTTCTACCGCCGCGAATGGAAAAACACCTTCATCGCCAACGAGCTGGGCGGCGGATACTGGTCGTGGGAGACGGAGGACATCTTCGTGAGCGAGACCACCGTCACCACCGACGCGCGCGGCGAGGCGCTCGCGAGCTTCATCCCGCCGCAGGGCGGCTCCTACCACGTCATCGCCACACCCGCGAGCCCCACCCCGGAGACCGCGCGCATCCGCTCCTCTATCTTCGTCTGGGTGACGGGGAAAGACGCCGTCAGTTGGCGGCGGGAGAATCATGACCGCATCACCCTCATCAGCGACAAGAGCACCTACCAGGTGGGCGAGACCGCCGAGATCCTGATCCCCTCGCCGTTCACCGGGCCGCACTGGGCGCTCGTCACCGTGGAACGGGCGGGCATCCGCCGCTACGATCTCATCCGCCTGGAAACCAACAGCGCCATCTACCGCCTGCCCATCGAGGAGGGCGACATTCCCAACATCTATGTTTCCGTCGTGCTCGTGCAGGGGCGCAGCGGAGCAGAGACGCAGGGGGGCAAGGGCGCAGTAGCGGAGTTCAAGATGGGCCTCCTGCCGCTGGATGTGAGCCTCGAGCCGAAGACGCTGACGCTCAGCGTGGAACCTTCAACGCCGCAGGCGCAGCCCGGCGAGGAAGTGACCTACACCCTCACCGCCACCGGCCCCGATGGACGGCCGGTTGCCGGCGCCGAGCTCTCGCTCGACGTGGTGGACAAGGCCGTGCTGAGCCTGCAACCGCGCAGCAGTGACATCCTCAGCGGCTTCTACGCCCGGCGGGCATTGCAGATCAACACCGCCAGCGGCCTGAGCCTTTCCGCCAACCGCTATCTCAAGGAATTGACCGCCGACCTGAACCTGGAGTTGACA
>JAGPHL010000002.1 GCA_018055515.1 Anaerolineae bacterium | reverse complement strand
TTGGGTAGGTGGGCTTTGCACCCACTGGCTAACCTCAATGAATTTCCAGGAAGCCTCCTTTCCCATCATTACGGGCTTCTTGACGCGATCATCCTTGGATGATGTGCGCCAGCACATGGCGTCTCCTCGAAAATAAACACATGCCCACGTGCCCACGTTCCCACGTTCCCACGTGCCCACGTTATTTGCATTTTCGGTGGTGTGCTGCAGGAACATGTCAACTCCTCAGCAAATAGAGAGCCGTGAGAAGAAAGTCGTCGCCGTTTCCGCTTACAACTCACAACTCACAACTCACAACTCGCAACTCACAACTCGCAACTCACCCTTCACACATTATTTTCTCTGAGATCGTTCCCCTGCCAGGTCGCTTGCAGCACCGGTCCCTCAAACGCCACCAATCGTCGGGCCAGGATGCGCAGAGTTTCCGGCGTCCCGGTGGTGTAGAAGAGGTGTCGTGCCGTGGCCGAAGCGGGAGCGGTCAGCTCCAGCTGCTCCAGGACGCGCGCGGTCTGTCGCGCCACCGCGGGAGCGGGATCCACCAGCGCGATTTCTGGTCCCGTGATGCGGGCGATGGCCTCCGCCAGGAAAGGGTAGTGCGTGCAGCCCAACACCAGCTGATCTGCACCGGCGTGCAGCAAGGGGGTGAGGCATTCCCGTAGCCGGGCCTCCGTTTCGGGGGCGTCCCACTCACCCCGCTCGACTTGTTCCACCAGGCCGGGGCAAATTTGCGTCTCCAACCGCACGTTCGTGGCAAAGCGCTCCACGAGACTGTGGAAGAGCTCTCCTTGAAAGGTCGCCGGCGTCGCTATGACGGCAATCACGCCGCTGCGGGTGCGTTCTGCGGCGGGTTTGACGGCGGGTTCCATGCCGACAAAGGGAATCTCAGGGAAGGCCTCGCGCAGGGTGCGGAGGGCCGCGCCGGAGGCGGTGTTGCAGGCGATGACGATGATTTTGGCACCCCGCGCGCGCAGGAATCGCGCGATGCCTTTCGCGTAGTCACGCACCTCGGCTAACGACCGCGTCCCGTAGGGCACGTGAGCTTGATCGGCGACGTAGAGGGTGCTTTCGTGGGGAAGTTGTCGGACAAGCTCCCGCCAGACGGAGAGTCCACCGACGCCTGAATCGAAGACGCCGATGGGCCCGGTCGGGCGGAGAGGGTCAGCCAACACTTCCGTCATCACAGCCGTGAACATCCAGGCCGCGCGTCACTCTCCCGCGGCGAGGGTAATTTGATAGGGCGCGAGTTCCGTCGTCACCGGCGCGAGCGCCGAAATGACCAGCACGACCCGGTCGTCCTGGCGGCTCATCGGCAGGGTCCAGCTGCCGGTGTTGCCGTTCCAGCGCAGCAGCGGGGTCACGGTGATGCCGTCCTGTCCAAAGGTCACGGCCTGCAACAGCCATTCTTGCGGCAAGATGTTGGCATGTCGCAAGAAGCCTTCCGCAATCCAGGCGGAATCTGCGGTCTCGACATCGTCCATGAATGCCGTCTTGCCGTCAACAGTCAGCTGAATGTCGTCGAGGGCCAGTCCGGGCTGATTCACGGCCGCGTCGGTGACGTATTCAAAGCGGATGGCAATGGTCTTGCCCACGTAGGGGGACAGATCCACAGTGCGTTTGACCCAGCCGTTGCTCTGGCCAGTGAGGCCACAGCCGTAATTGTTGCCGTTCGGGTTGCTGCGGGTGCACTTCAGGCCGGGATCGTCCAGGAGCCGCCATTGGATGCGCGTGTCGTTCAAATCCTGGGGGAAGCTCCCCTCTGCGGTGTAGCCGACCGCCACGTAGGCATAGTCCCATTCATCCTCGATGTAATACCACGTCTGAAACGAGAGTTCGGCGGTGCGCGCGTCGGTCAAATCCACAATGCGGGTGAGGCGGGAGTCGGATTCGTCCTCGCGGTTGGACCACCACAGGTATTTGCCGCTATAGGCATCGGTGTCGAGCAGTTTTACCCGCGTCTCGCCGGTGAAGGTCACCGCTACGGGCTGCTCGCCGTTGATTTCGATATAATCCACGCCGTACTGGCTCACCGTGCCGTTAAGGCGGTGCGAACTGCCGGAGAAGTCGAGTTCCTCGGCGATGTCGGGCGTGAGGGGGTTGATCTGGCTATAGCCGTAGCGTCCATCCTCGAGATCGGGCCTGTCCAGCAAATTCGCCACAGTCCAGTCGGCAAAGAGATCTTTGTGAGTCATGTCCAGTCCCAGATTTTCCTGCAGCACCAGGTCCACGCTCTTCATGCCGTTTTCTGGATGCCCCACCAGGGCTTTCGTGGCCTCTTCGCCGAAACGATCGAGGAAGTACTCCATGAACAGGTACGCGGCGCCGTAGTGAGGGGAGGTGTCGTCTTCTTCCGGCCAATTGGTGAGTTGTGTATCGGGCTGGAGCATGTAGGCGAAGTCGCTGCCGCCGACGTCATACTTGCCGCTGCGACGGTAGGAGCGCTCGTTGAGCGCCATTGCCATTTCCGAGCAGCCTTCGTTGAGCCAGGTGCTCTCGTTGCGGTCGCGGTACCAGTGGATCATGTGCTGGAATTCATGCGCGAGCACGCCGTTGTAGAAGGCATCGCCAACGTCAACATTTTCCAGGTTGATGTAGAACATCTCCATCTCGTTGGAATCGGGGCGAACCGCGCGGACGTACTGATCGGTGCTGGAGAAATATCCCGCGATGCTGGACCCCAGTCCCTTTGCATGGAGAATGTTGAGGTGCGGATCGCCATCAATGCCGGGGTTCGGCTCCTGACCGAAGAATTCGCGGTTGGTGACGTAGGTGTGATTTTCGAAGAGCTCCGCGGCTGCTTCCAGGTCGTCCTGATTGACCCGCGCTCCCTTTTCGACCCACATATAGACGTGATCGGTCTTGTACGCCAGCACGGCGGTGATGACAAATTGCTGTTCGGTATCCAGGTTCTGGGCGTTGAACTGACGCTCGGTGCCGACCGGGTAATCGGGGTTCACGGTTGAGGCGACGCGGGAAGTATCTGCGGGCACGCCAAGGTAGCGGATGCCCAGCTCGTGCATGTCGGAGACCGGAATGTCGCTTTGCAGGACCGCATTCAGCGTTTCGAGAGCCTCATCTGGCAACGGTTCGGTGACGAGCGGCGTTTCGAGGGGCGGTTCCGGCGTGACTTCACCGCCGGGCTCCAACGTAGGCCATTTGGGCAACGGCGTGCTGATAGGATTGTCGGTGTTATTGACAACCCACCATACGATGCCTCCCACACAGCAGCAGCACGCGCCTGACAGTAGCAAGATCACCACAGCGATGATAGCATAGGTCAACCAGCGGTTCGTTTGTCCATTCATGTTCATGGGGAAGGACCTCTCTTTGTTTATTGCCAGAATGAAAACCATTATAGGCGCGGTTGTGAAGAAGGCAAGAGTGCGCGATGGGATAGGGGGGATTGACCCCGCGCCAAATGCTTTTATACTGAAGGCGTTGTCAGCGGATGGTGAGAAGCAGCCGAGAACAGGAATGTGAGTTGCGAGCAGTTCGGCCGGCGATGAAATCTCAGCCTGATAAAGGCAACCGCGCTGAAGCGCGTTGTTGGGGAGATCGCTTCAGCGAACTCGACCTGTCAGACCCGGAATTCATTCCGGGGCGGCCTGAGCGCAGCCTGAAGTTTGCGTTACCTTTGCCTTGCACGCGATTTTCTTGCTTTTTCACCTTTTCGCTGACTCGCTGATTTTTTGAGGAGATCACTTACGCATTACGCATCACGCATTACGCATTTTTGAAGGAGGTACGTCTATGGCGACTCGATCCTGGCCTCGCGTCATCGTTTTTTCGACGCCGACCTGCCCTTACTGTCAGGCGGCGAAGCGCTATTTGCAGCAGCGCGGCGTGCCTTTTGAGGACGAAGACGTCTCACAGAACATGATCGCGGCGCAGTACATGGTGCAGCGCAGTGGACAGCAGGGCGTGCCGGTCATTCAGGTAGGGAATGAGATAGTGGTAGGCTTCGACCGCGCCCGCCTGGACGCCTTGCTGGGGTTGTCGTAGAGGTTCGACAGGCGTGCGAAATGCGTTATAATCCGGCTTGCAGCTGAGGGCGGAGCTGTGCAGAGTTTGCCGGGAGACGTCTATGGATAGCGTTTTGATTACCTGGGTGATGGCTGCGACGGTGTTGCTGTTCGTGGCGGCGTATTGGATCTACACGCTGGAGAAGCGCTTCAATGGCCTGGAGAAGCAATACCGTCGTCTCTTGACGCTCGCCGAAAGCGGTGATCAGGCCACCCTGGCGGATTTCTTGCATCGTCTGGAACAGCAGAACACGCGCCTGCAGGCGGCGGAGGGCGCTCTGACGAGAGTCGAGGCGATCCTTCCTCACACCCTTCAGGGGTATGGCATTCAGCGCTATCAGGGATTTGCCAACGTCGGCGGCGATCAGAGCTTCTCTCTGGCGTTAGTGGATGGGCATGGCAGCGGTTTCGTGCTCTCCGGCCTGCATGGACGGGATGAAACGCGCGTGTATGCCAAGCCGTTAGTGCAATGGCGCGCTTCTTACACGTTGAGCGCCGAGGAGCAGGCGGTGCTGGCAGCGGCGCGACAAATGATGGAAAGCGCACCCTGAGCGAGCCGCGGGTTGCGGCTTTTCGCACCTTACGGTAAAATCATGGCTACGTGAGCACATGCGCACGTTCATGCGTGCACTTTTCACCCTTCACGGCTCACGGATTACTATTTTCGAAGGAGGATTGCTATGTGGGGTAAGGAAAAAACACGAGAAGAGGAGGCGCCCGCCGTATCCGTCACGCCTGCGGTCCGTCCGGCTGCGGCTCCCTCCCGGCCCATCGAGACCACCATCGGTCCGAACACCCATGTCAAAGGCGACATCCAGGGGGATGGCAGTTTGCGCATCGAAGGGGTGGTCGAAGGCACCATCACGACGACGGGCAATCTGGTGATCACCGAGAGCGCTAAGGTGCTTGCCGAAATCAAGGCCGGCAACGTGTCTATTGCCGGCGCGGTCAAGGGAAATATCTCCGCGAACCGCGTCGAGGTGTTGGCGACCGGACGGGTGTGGGGCGATATGACCGTCAAAGTCATCCTCACCAATGAAGGTGCCTACGTGAGCGGGCAGGTCATCATGCCGAAGGACATCAAACCGCCACAGATGGAACCGGAATTGTCGAAGCAGCCCCCCGCTCCTGCAGCACCGGCTGCAGCGAAGAAAGAGTGATTTACAACACCCTCCCTCCAGAAGCGCTTTCTGGAGGGAGGGTCTTTTGTGTGACCTCAGTGGGCTGCGGCGCGCGCTTGCAGCAAGGTGCTCCCAACCATCAATGCTTCGCCGCTGACAGCGACCAGCGCCAACGGCAGGAGCGCTTCTTGCCTTCCCTGCACGGCTTGCCAGGCGGCGATCAACGTATAGAGGCCCAGCAGGGCTTCTCCAAACATCGTGCGGTCGGGTTTGATCCTGTAGGAAGTATGCCGCCAGTGACCTTCCCGTGCCTGCAGATGAAATTTAGGGGTGCGCTGAAATGTCCCGCCCCAGTGCGTGAGGCCGTCTATCAGCGCGAGAGTGTTGCTCCAGGCTATGCCCATTCCCAACACCATCAGCACGGGATAGGCCAGGACGCGCCGTGGCCAGTCTCGATAGAGGGCTTGCTGCCCGAGCAGATACAGCAGCGGCGGTACGGCAATGATCGCCCCTAAAATGCCGCTCAGCGACGGTAGTACGGGGTGATAGCGCGCCATTGGCAGCAGGAGTACCATCAATGCCAGGAACAGCGGTTGCGTGAAGTACCCGCTCAGATGAAGGAGCGCCATGACTTTTTGCGCCGGTCGGAGCTGCTTTGAGCGCACGATGGGCCCGGCGAGCTTCCGCAGGCATTGCGCCGCGCCCTTGGCCCAGCGGTATTGCTGCTGTTTGAACGCGGCGACCAGCGGGGGCAATTCCGCCGCTGCGGTGACCTCGGGCAGATAGCCGACACGCCAGCCGCGCAACTGTGCGCGATAGCTCAAATCCAGATCCTCGGTGATGGTGTCACATTGCCACCCTCCGGCATCCTCGATCGCACTTTTGCGCCAGACACCCGCCGTCCCATTGAAGTTCATCAGCAGGCCGCTGCGGTTGCGGGCAATGTGCTCGATGGCAAAGTGGGCATCGAGCGCCAGCGCCTGCGCCCGCGTGATGGGCGAATACTCGGCGTTGAGGTGGCTCCAGCGCGTTTGTACCATGCCCAGCCGGGGATCGGCCAGCAGATACGGGAGGGTGCGCCGCAGGAAATCTGGCTCCGGGCAGAAGTCCGCATCGAAGAGCGCGATGAATTCCCCCCGCGCCTGCTGCGTTCCTTCCGCCAGCGCGCCGGCCTTGTGGCCGGTGGGGTGCGTCCGGTGGAGCAACGTGACCTGACAGCCTTGCTCGCGCAACCGGGTGCATTCGGCCTCCACGATGAGGGTGGTCTCGTCGTCGGAGTCGTCGAGAATTTGGAGTTCCAGCCGATCGCGGGGCCAATCCAGCGCCGCGACGGCTTGCAGCACTCGCCTTGCCACATAGCGCTCGTTCCGCAGGGGGACCTGAACCGTCACGACCGGCAGTTGGGCTTCCGCCGGCGTGGGGGGCGTGGGCTGGGGATCGTGCCGATGCCGAAAATACAGCCCGATCAAGATCATGATGTGCAGGGCATACACTGCCAACGCTGCCAATACAGCGGTATAGAGCAATCCAATCACTTGTGCTATCATAGCGGGGATTATACCCGAAGTGTAGAATCCGTCGCGTCGCAATCACGCCCGTGTATTGCCGAGAATAAGAATGAGTTTGCGTGTCTTCTTCAGAGCGGCCTGAAGTTCGTGCCCTCTTTGCCATGTAAGTAGTTTTTTCGCTGATTCGCTTTTTCGCCTTTTCGCTATTTTCGAGGAGGTGTGACATGCAGACCTGGTGTCGCGGCGGCGCTGTAGTGGCGCTTTTGATGTTGGGGTTTGCCCCGGTTGCTCCGACAGCTTCTTCTTTGAGTGCCGACGTTGAGGGCGCGGCGCCATCCTACGATTACACGCTCGACCTCGGCGGGGTGACCTTCGACCCGCTGGTGGACGAGCCGGCATTCTCTTTAGCGGCGCGCTACGCCTCGACAGGGGGCCCCGATTTGCAGCTGGTGCAGCTGTTCGGTCCGACGCAGGTGACCTGGCTGCCGGCCCTGGAGCAGAGCGGCCTGGAGATTGTGCAGTACATCCACCCCTTCACGTATGTCGTATGGGGCGACTCTTCTGCCCTGAAGCGGGCCTCCGCGCTGAATTTCGTCCGCTGGACCGGCCCCTTCGCCCCGGCGTATCGCGTCTTGCCGCCGTGGCGCGCCCTCGAGGCGACGCCCCTCGCCGTTCAAGCGCTGGTGTATCGCGGCGCGGGACGGGCATCGGTGCTCAGCGATCTCGCGGCGCTGGGGGCGCAGCTGCAGGAGGAGCCCCTGGACCTGGGCTACGGCTTCGACGGCCTGACGATGACGCTGCCGGGGGATCGGCTGATGCAGGCGGCGCGCATTCCCGGCGTCTATACCCTCCAGCCGATCTCCACCACACGCGCGACGCGCGGCGAAATGAGCGCTCAGGTCAACGTCAACAACGTGGACGCGGGCAATCAAGCGTTTCCGGGGTACCGCGACTGGCTCGCCGCGGTAGGACTCGATGGCGCGGGTGTGATCATCGCGCACGTGGACAGCGGCATCCAGGAGACCCATCCCGACCTGGTGCACCGGATGGCTCCCTGTGCCGGCGTGACCTGTGGCGCGGCCATCTCCAGCGCACACGGCACGCACACCGCCGGCATCATGGCGGCGGACGGAAGTTCGGGCGTCGTGGATAGCCGCGGCTTTCTGCGGGGACTCGGTGTCGCGCCCGGTGCCCGGCTCGTGGAGCAGCTTTACAGCACCTACGATCTCACCGCCTTGATGCAGGATTCCGTCGCCAACGGCGCGCTGATCTCCGGCAACAGCTGGGGGCTGGCGGGCACGCCCCAGGGTTACGATGCGGACACGCGCAAAGTGGATGTGGGCGTCCGTGACGCCGATCTGACGCACGCGGGCAATCAGTCGCTTACCTACGTGCTCTCCATCATGAATGGCAACGGCGGCGTGAGCTCGCAGGGCAGCCCCGATGAGGCCAAGAACATTTTCACCGTCGGCTCGACCAGGATGCAGACCAGCACCGGCTCGCAGATCCTGGCCATCAACGACATCTCGGCCAATTCGGCGCACGGTCCCGCCCTGGATGGGCGCAACATCCCGCACCTGGTCGCTCCGGGGTGTTACGTGGATTCGACCCTGCCCACGGATTCCTACGGCACGATGTGCGGCACGAGCATGGCCTCGCCGCAGGTGAGCGGCGCCGCAGCGCTCTTCATCCAATACTATCGCGGCCTGACCGGCGTGGATCCCAGCCCCGCGCTGGTGAAGGCGGCATTCCTGCCGGCGGCGCACGATCTCGCGGGTTTTCATGACGCCGACGGCGGTATCTTGGGGCATCCCTTCGACAGCAAGCAGGGGTGGGGACGGTTGGACCTCGAAGCCGTTGTGGATCCGGCCTTGCCGGTGCTGTATTTCGATGCTCCCCGGATCCTCGAGGCGACGGGGGAGCTGTGGGAACAGCCGTTGCGCGCCGCGGATCCCACGCAGCCGGTGCGCATGATGCTGGTGTGGACCGATGCCCCCGGCCACGGACTGGGCGGCAGCACCCCCGCCTGGGTAAACGACCTGAACCTGGAAGTGCTCGCGGACGGCAACACCTACCGTGGGAATGCCTTCGCTGCCAGCGGTTGGTCGCAGCCAGGCGGCGCGGCGGATGGAAGGAACAACACCGAGGGCGTTTTCCTCGGCCCGACAGCGCCGGAGCGTTTTACCGTCCGCGTGCTCGCGGCCAATATCGCCGGCGACGGCGTCCCCCATGTCGGCGACACGACCGATCAGGATTTTGCCTTCGTTTGCTACAACTGCCTGCGGGAGCCCGATTTCACGTTGACGGTCGAACCGTCAGCGGCGGCGGTCTGCGCCCCGGGCGTGGTGACGGCGACCGTCGCGGTGGGGCAGTTGGCGGGGTACGCGGAAGAGGTCGCTCTCGCGTTGCAAGCCCCGTTGGGGGTGACGGCGACCTTCTCGTCGGCGGTGGTGTTGCCGCCGGCGGAGGTGCTCCTCACGCTGGCAGCGGGGCCTGAAGCGCTTGCCGGGCGTTATCCCCTCGTCATCTCCGCGACGGCGGAGGGCACGCATGTGCACACGGCGGAGCTGGCGTTGTGGATCAATACCTGCGTGCCTGAGACGCCGACGTTGTTGACTCCCCCCGCCGGGGCGACCGCTCAACCCTTCGATGCCCTGTCTCTCGCCTGGAAGGCGCAGCCGCTGGCGACCGGCTATCGCGTGCAGGTGGATCGTACCCCGACGTTTATCGCGCCGCTCGTGGATACGCGGGTGAGCACGGCTACCTATTCGGCCCCGGCGACGTTGGAGAGCGGTGTGTGTTACTGGTGGCGCGCGCAGGGCGACAATGCCTGTGGCCATGGGGCCTGGGCTGAACCCTTCCATTTTGCGACTGCCGCGCTGGGAGTGGGCCTTGCCGACGATCTGGAATCCGGCGACGGGAAGTGGTCCTGGCAGACTGTCACCGGTGAGGCTTCTTGGACGCTCTCGTCAGCGGAATCGCACAGCCCGGTCCACGCCTGGTTCATCCCCGATGCGCCGGCCACGACCGACAGCCGCTTGTGGAACGTCGTTGCGGTGCCGGTAGGCGCGGGGAGCACGTTGCGTTTCTGGCACCGCTATGAGTTTGAGGGCAGCGGTTCTTTTGCCTGGGATGGCGCGGTGCTGGAGATTTCTACCGATGACGGGGCGACGTGGGCCGATTTGGGCTCGCACATGACGTCCCATGGCTACAATGGCCTCATTCAGTCGGGGACTTCCAATCCATTGGCGGGGCGTTCTGGCTGGACGGGCGCGCTGAGCGCGTGGAGTGAAGTCGTGGTGGATTTGAGCGCCTACGCCGGGAACGCCGTGCAGATCCGCTGGCGCATCGGGTGTGATAGCAGCATCGGCGCTTCTGGCTGGTACGTTGACGATGTGCAGCTCACGAGCCTGCTCCCTCCCCATCCGGCGCCGGGGATTGCAACTCTCACGCCGGCCTCTGTGGTGGGCAATATGCCGACGTTGTTGACGTTGACAGGCGAACGCTTTGCGGGTTTGCCTGCCGTGCGGGTGGGCGCGACGTGGCTGCTTTCGGTCACGCTGGTGAGCTCGACGTCGGTGACGGGGATCCTGCCGGCGGGTCTCGCGGCGGGCAGCTACACGGCGACTCTCTTTAACGGTGATTGCGTGTCGGCGACGCTTCCCGCGGCTCTGACTGTGCGCGACGTACTGCCTGCCCCGCAGCGGCTCAGCCCGGCAGATGGAGCGATCATCACTGACACGACGCCGACGCTGTTATGGCAGCCGGTGACGGAGGCGGCGGGCTATCGCGTCACCCTGGCGGGTGCGGTGCACGACGTGGGCGCGGCGACGGCGTATACCCCTTCAGTGTTGGCGGAGGGCGTCTACACCTGGACGGTGACAGCCTATGACGTGTGGGGCGGCGTCAGCCCGGAGCAAGCGCCATGGACGTTCACGGTACGCGAGCTGCGCTTGATCTACCTGCCGTTGGTGCTGTCCCTGCCGTAAAAATGGCCCTGGCGGGCCTCAGAAGACCTTCTCGGAAAATTGAGATCGGTTTTTGTGGGGTTTTGCAGGCGGACGTAGCCCGCCTGCAAAACCCCTATATTTTTTCTCCCCTCCCCAACGGGGTATGCGCCGTTGGGGAGGGGGCAGGGGGAAGGGCAAAAGCTGCAGGTCGCAGCGGATCAACACTCGCTGTGCCCGCAGACGTAGCAGCGTCGGCAGCCTTCGGTGTAGACCATGGTTGCCTGTCCGCAGCTGGGGCACAGATCGCCCACCTGCATGGGGGACGCCGTGGGGGACGGCGCGGATAGCGGCGCCGCGGCGCTTTCCGGCTCGTCTGCGTGCAGGACGGCGTCATCATGCTCCTCCATCTCGTTGAGGTAATCGTTCAGCGCCTGGGCGACGCCGTCGGGCAGGCTCAGCACGCGCTGATGTCCGAAGCCCAGCGGTCTGCCGCCGCCGATGCCGCCCAGTTGGGCCACGATCTCCTCCAACCGGCGCCGTGGCTCCAGCGGCGAGGGCAGTCGCAGGTTCAACGAGATGAGCCGGCCGATGGCTTCGGCGACCGCCGCCGTTTCCGAACCCGCCTTGCCGACATTGAGGAAGACCTCGAAGGGTTGCGCGTTGCCGTTCATGTTCACGGTGATGAAGGCGGTGCCTACCGGCGTGGGGACGCGATAGGTGCGCCCATTGAGCCGCTGCGGACGTGGTCGGATGTGGGGCGCTTGCCAGGGTGGGGACGTTTTCTGCTGGCGCGTGGCCTCCGTCTCCAGTACCACCTTCTCGCGCGACCCGGCGACGTAGACGGTCAGGCCCTTGCAGCCCAGGTGCCAGGCCAGCCGGAACGCCGTGGCGACGTCCTCTTCGGTCGCGGTGGCGGGGAAATTGATCGTCTTGCTGATGCTGGCGTCGGTGAAAGCCTGCAACGCCGCCTGCATGCGAATGTGTCCTTCCGCCGGAATGTCGCTGGCGACCACGAAAACCCGCTGCAGTGCCTCGGGGACTTCCTCTACGCCCTGGCAGCTGCCGGTCGGCGCCACTTTCTGGAAGATGCGCTCGCGGGTCTCCGCGTCAATGTGTGCTTCTTCGAGGGCTTTGACAAACGCCGGGCTGAAGTAGCGCAGGGGCAGCGTCTGGCCCTCGTCCTGCACGTAGCGGGTGTAGGCGAGCGCGAAGATGGGCTCGCAACCGTAGCCCTCCACACCGGAGACGGTGGCGATGGTGCCCGTCGGCGCGATGGTGAGCTGGGCGGCGTTGCGAATTCCGTGCGCGCGAATTCCCGCCACGATGCTTTCCCACGCCAGGGGCGGACGGCCCCAATCGTAGCGCGGGCCGCCGTTCAGCCCGATGGGCCAGTGAGGCGGCTGCCAGGTCAGCGCGTGGGGATCGTAGACGCTGCCCTCGATGGCGGGGAAGGCTCCGCGCTGCTGCGCCAGCTCGATGCTGGCCTGCATGGCGTGATAGCGGACGAATTCCATCAGCTGCGCCGCGAAATCCTGCGCGGCCTCGCTGCCGTAGGGGATCCGCAGGTGAATCAAGACGTCCGCCAGACCCATGATCCCCAATCCGATGCGCCGGGTGCGATACGCCGCCTCGCGCAATTGGGGAACCGCCGGCACAAACGCATTGACGGAGATCACGTCGTCCAGGAAGCGGGTGGCGTCGTGGACCGTCTCCGCCAACCCTTCCCAATCGAAGGCGGGCTGACCTTCTGCATCGTGGCCCAGCAGCCGCGCCAGGTTGACAGATCCCAGGCAACAGTTCTCGTACGGCAATAAAAATTGTTCTCCGCACGGATTTGTGCATTCATAACGCCCAAGGTGCGGCACGGGGTTGTCGCGCTGCGCGGCGTCGAGGAACAACATCCCCGGCTCGCCGTTCTGCCATGCCTGGCGGACGATTTTGGAGAAGAGCTCGCGGGCGCGCACCGTGCGATAAGCCTTGATCCCGATGCCGGCTGCTTCGGCCTGTTCTAGCGTGCCGTGAAATTTACGGTAGAGCGGGCTTTCGATGTCAGGAAAGCGCAGCGTCCATGCGCCATCGGCCTCCACGGCTTCCATGAAGGCGTCGAGAATGCCCACGGAGATGTTGAAGTTGGTGATGGCGTCCTCGCTGGTCTTGCAGGTGACGAAAGCCTCGATGTCGGGGTGATCTACGCGCAGCACGCTCATGTTGGCGCCGCGCCGAGATCCGCCTTGCGCGATCTCCCCGAACGCGCGGTCGTAGACCCGCAGGAAGCCCACGGGCCCCGTCGCTTTCCCCATGCTGGAAAATACCAGCGCGGCCTTGGGACGCAGGCGGGAAAAGGAGAAGCCGTTGCCGCCGCCGGTCTGTTGGATCAGCGCCGCGTCGCGCAGGGTCTGGAAAATCCCTCCCGGTTCTTTGCCCATGTCGTCCTCGATGGGCAGGACGAAACAGGCCGCCAGTTGTCCCAGAGGCGTGCCGGCGCCGGTGAAGGTCGGCGAGTTGGGCACGAATCGCAGCTGGGCCAGCATGGCGAAAAAGCGTGCTTCCGCTTCTGCCGCGGTGCCGGCGTCGTTTTCGGCGGCCGCGATGTGATGGGCGACACGGTGGAACATGCCGGCGACCGTCTCCGCTGGCTCACCGCGCTCATTGCGCCGTAGATAACGGCGCCGCAGCACCTCCAACGCATTTTCTGAGAATTGCGCCTCGATCGCGGCGTCGGAGAGCGCTGCCTCGGTTGTGCTCTTCATGATTTCCTCCTGCAAACACGTATTTTGGGCAGGCGTCAACATCTATCGGGTGTTGACGCCTGGATCGGCTGTGGCCAGCCCATCCTGGGCATACGCCGGGCGCAAAATTATCTCCCTTGGGAAAGGCTGGTGAGAGGTTCTCTTCCGAGAGGGGGTAACGTAATCAGAGTGGGTTCAATCGCGCTGGGTGCGCAACGTGTCAATCTCGCGCCGGATGGCTTCCAAATCGCTCAGTCCCAGGTAAACGATGGCGTAGCGAATGTAGGCGACTTCGTCAATCTGGCGCAGTTCATCAATGACCATGTCCCCGATGGTTTGGCTGGAGACTTCTGCTCGCCCGATCTGGCGGATGGCATATTCTACGTGGTCAATCAGGCTTTCCAATCGCTCGGCGGAGATGGGACGACGGGCGCAGGCAATGCGCAGGCCCGAAAGGATTTTCTCCCGGTCGAATTCTTCGCGGCGTCCATCACGCTTCACGACGAGGGGGTTCAAGAGGATGGGGCGCTCGACGGTGGAAAAGCGCCGCTCGCATTCCAGGCATTCACGTCGTCGCCGTATATTTCCTTGCGGGTCTTGTCGTGTGTCAACGACTTTGGTCGAAAGCGAATGACAGTAGGGACATTTCATGCCTGGGCTCCCAAAATGTAACCCCTAGATTTAGGGGTATGTGGTGATGCGCTCACTATCTATTGGATAAATTCATTATAGCACAGAGGCGTTTTCTGGCAAGGTCATTTCGCCGTTCGTCGGGGCCGTCTTTCTGTGGTCAAGCTATCCGCATACTGCAATCATGATTGCAATTGAGCGGATGATACCACTTGTGACGCCGGGAGCAGTTGACAAAAAATCAGATATGAGTATGATAAAGCTACTAAACTGACGGAGGTGATAAGATGAGTCCCAAATCTGAGAAGAAGCATCATCGGGTCATTGTGTTTTCGACGCCGACGTGTCCGCACTGCCGCGCGGCGAAGCGCTACCTGGAGCAGCACGGCATCCGCTACGTGGAAGTGGACGTCTCCCGCGATGCCGCGGCTGCGCGCGATATGGTCCGGCGCACCGGCGAACAGGGGGTGCCGCAATTGGAAATTGACGGACGTATGGTCGTCGGCTTTAATCGCGCCAGGATTGACCGCCTGTTGGGGTTGAACCAACGCAGCGACGCGGCGGACGACGAGGGCCCGGCGCTCGCCGCCTAGATGGCTCTGAGATGACAAACGACCGACCTGTGAGAGGGTCGGTCGTTTGTTGTCGTGCAGGCTGCTGACGGCCGCGCCAGTATTTTGTCAAACACCAAAGTACTAGTGGAGCGCGCGTTTTGCTCCCGGCACGGCGCCGAGGATTTTCACCCCCGCCGTCTCCACATCCTCGCTGTTGTAGATGTAGGGATCAAGATAGTAGCTCAGCAGTACCAGTGCCAATCCGGCCACGACCGCGAGGAGCAGTTTCAGCCCCGGTCCGAGCAGGCGTGAGCGCAATGAGGGCGCCATGAGGGCGGGATAGGGCGCGTCGAGGCGTCGGGCCGGCGTGCCGACGCCGTCGAGCTGGGGAAAATACGCGGCGGCGTTTTCGGTCAGCTCCGCGCTGATGGCCTCGGCGATCTGCACGCATTGTGCGGGATCAGGCCAGTTGAAATAGATGATGAAGACCGATTGGACGTTATCGCTGGCGATGTTGGCTTGCAGCGCGCCCGCCGCTACCTGGAGATTCTGCGCAGTGAGCCGCTCCGACACTGCCTGAGCGAAACCCTGGGTCACTGCGACGTCTGCCAGCGCGTTGGCGATATACTCGGAGGTGAGCCAGGGGTAGTAGCGATCGTAATCAACCGAGAGGTCGGCCGGCTCCGTCCCCGTAGCAAAGCGCATCACCACTTGATAAGTCGGGGACGCCGGGTGAAAGGTCAGCGCCACATACGCGGCGACGACAAGCACCGGCAGAGCTGCCAGCCACCAGCGCCGCAACAGATATTTGAAGTACGATCGTAATTCCATAATCGCCATCCTTGCGGGACGTGAATTAAGGGGAGGGGACCTGTCCTGTTTGCCCGTCCCTGGCTATGATTGTAGCCGGCTTAGGCCAGCTGGCAAATGGCCTGAAGGCACGTCCTTCCCCACGTTCTTGTTTTCCGTCTCAGAGCGGGTATAATCAAAGCATCTGGCGACGCTGGAGCCATTTTTAGAAGCGCGCCGGTGTATCACGTGTCGTGTGAACAGGGTGTAGCGGGCCGGCGGGGATTCTTTGCGTCGCGTCTGGCACACTCAATTTTTCTGTGAAGGAGCAAAAAGCATGAATGGTGATACGACAATCTGGCTGATCCTCATCGTGGCGGCGGTGTTGTTTCTTTTCTTGCCTCAATGGCTGGCGCGCCGTAAAGAAACGCAAAAGATGGCGACGCTGGAGGTGGGACAGCGTGTTTTGACCATCGGCGGTTTTATCGGACAGCTGACCTCCATTGACCGGGAACACAACATGGCGCGCATTAAGCTCGCTGAAGGGATGGAGGCGAACATCCTGTTGAACGCCATTGCCCGTCCCTTGCCGGAGACAGCTGTTGTGGAGGAGACGCCAGAGCCGGAGTCGGAGGCAGATTCGGACTCAGATTTGGATTCGGAATCCTGATTCCAGTCGGGGAAAGAAGCTGACCGGGCACCTGTCATGTGCGGGGCGCGGGGTGAGAGATGCATCTTTCGGCGGCGGCGGCGAAGATCAACAAATGGGCCGTGCAGCAGAGCGGCGATACGTTGGAGATGATCGAGCGTCCCCGCGGCGGGCTTTCGGTGGTGCTGGTAGACGGGCAGAGCTCCGGGCGCGCCGCCAAACAGGTGAGCATGTGGGTTGTGCGGAAGGTCATCGCCGATCTGGCGGAGGGGGTGCGCGATGGCGCGGCAGCTCGCGCCGCGAACGACGTCCTCTATGCGCTGCGCGACGGCAAAGTCTCCGCGACCCTCGTCATTCTCTCGGCCGACCTGGCAAGCCATTCGCTGGTCGTCACTCGCTGCGGCAACCCGGAAGTCTACCTTCGGGAGCCGGAGGGAGGCTTCCGCCGTTTGGAAGGGACCGCGCCGCCGCTGGGCTTTTACCGTCACGTGCGTCCGCTGGTGGATTCGCTGCCGCTGGAGCCCAATTGGATGCTGTGCGCGTTCACCGATGGGGTCTTGCACGCGGGTAGCCGTAAAGGGCAAGCGCTCGATGTGGCGGCGACGCTGGCCGCGCTGTGGAAAGTTTCCCCGGCGGCGCAGGCGCTCGCCGACGGCCTGTTGGCGCGGGCGTTGGAGCTCGAGGAGCAACGTCCGCTGGACGACGCGAGCGTGGCGGTGCTGCAAGTGCTCCCCGGTGCTACTGCCGGGCCGCGCTTCATGCGGGTGGAGATGCCGCTTCCGGATGATCTGGGATAGGCAGGACCGACGCGGTCAGGCAGCAAAAAAACAGATCTAATTGCGACCCGAGCGCAAGGTTTTATTTTTTTTAGCCAGCTGGGAACCGGCTGTGAGGAAGTGACAACGAAGCCACTGGTCGGAATCGTGGGGCCGTGCTCTGCGGGCAAGTCGGTGCTCGCGCGGCGGCTGCGCGCTGCGGGATACGAGGTGCGCGAGATTCGCCAGGAGCATTCGGTAACGCCGACTATGTGGCAGCGCCTCACCCACCCCGATGTGTTGATCTACCTCGATGTGAGCATGGACGTCGCGGCTCAGCGCGAGGGACTGGCGGCGCCTTCATCCTGGTGGGTGGAGGAGCGCGAGTTCCGGTTGGCCCATGCCCGTCAGCACTGCGATTTCTACCTCGACACCAGCGCGCTTGCTCCCCAAGAAATTTTCACTCTGGTGCGCGAATTCCTGGAATCCTGGGAGCGCCGCCCGACAGGCGGAACGGAATCTGAAAATGGAACGTTGGGCCATTCCTTGCTTTAGTTTCGTGGGGCGAAGTGGCGTCGGCAAGACGACGGTGCTCGAGCGGGTGGTTGCGGCATTGGCGCAGCGTGGCTATCGCGTGGCCGCGATCAAGCACACGCGACACGCCGACCTCGAGACTGACTTGCCCGGCAAGGACACCCGTCGTTTCTGGGACGCCGGCGCCGTGCAGACCGTGTTGATCACGCCGGAGCGGGTGGCGCAGGTCCGTCGCGTCGCCGCGCCGGCCCTCGGGGACGTGCTTGCCGGGATCCGTGATGTGGATGTCGTGCTGGTCGAGGGCGATAAAACCGGCCCGCTGCCCAAAATCGAAGTGGTGCGCGCCGCTTGCGCCCCCGATGTGCTCCCCGATCTGGTTGGGCGCATCGCCTGCGTCACCGACGTGCCCGATTTGAGTTGGGATGGGCTTGCCTTCGCCCTCGACGCTGACATGGCGTTGGCGAATTTCATCGAGGAATGGATCGTCGCGGCGCAGGCGGGGATGGGGGGCTGGGAGGAGCTGGAGCACACGGCGGATCTGGCGTTGCGGGTGTGGGCGCCGGACCTGCCGGGGCTGTTTGTTGCGGCGGCGCGGGGCATGTTCTCGCTGAGCGCCGCGGCGACGGCGCCGACGTTCACTCACGCTGAACAGGTCACCTTGCGCGCGGGGGATCGGGAGGCGTTGCTGGTGGACTGGCTCAACGAGCTGCTCTACCTCAGCGAGGCCGGCGCCGGGCAGTGGGCGTATGGCGCCTTTCGCTTCGAGACCCTCACGGGGACGGCGCTGCGCGCGCTCGCGCTAGGGGCGCAGGTCACGGCGCGCCGCAATGAGGTCAAGGCGGCTACCTTCCACGATATTGCCATCCGCCAGAGCGCTGTGGGCCTGGAGACGACGCTGGTCTTCGATATGTGAAGGAGGTGAAGGATGATCGAGAAACGCCATTTCCGACAACTGACCCCCTACATTTGGGAATTGCCGAAGACGTATGACCCACGGATGCAGGTGCCGGCGCGCATCTTCGGCAGCGCTGAGGTCTTCGAGCAGGCATTTGGCGACAGTTCGGTGCAGCAGCTGTGCAACGTGGCGATGCTGCCCGGCATTGTCGAGGCGGCCATGGCGATGCCCGATGTCCATGAGGGCTACGGCTTCCCCATCGGCGGCGTCGCGGCGTTTCCTGTCGCTACGGGGCTGATCTCCCCCGGTGGGGTGGGGTACGACATCAACTGCGGTGTGCGGATGTTGGCTTCGACTATCCCGCAGTCAGAAATCATGCCGCACCTGGAGGCGTTGACGCGGACGATCTACCGCAACTGTCCCAGCGGTGTGGGGGAAGGCGGCGCGGTTCACCTGAGCCCCAAGGCGTTGGATCAAGTGCTTGAGAGCGGCGCGGCGTGGGCTAAAGCCAACGGCTACGCGACGCGCGAGGACCTCGAGGCGACGGAGGATGGCGGATGCATCCCCGGTGCGCGCCCGGATGCGGTGCCGCAGCGCGCGCGGGAGCGGGGAGTCCCGCAACTGGGATCGCTGGGCGCGGGCAATCACTTCCTTGAGATAGATGTGGTGGACGAGATCTTCGATGCGGAGGTAGCGCGCGACTTGGGCCTCCAGGAGGGCTGCGTCGTGGTGCAGATTCACTGCGGTTCGCGGGGCCTGGGACACGAGGTTTGCGGGCAATATCTGCGCCGATTGCAAGACGCCCCTCAGCGTTACAACATCCCCATCGCTGATCGGGAGCTGGCCGCGGCGCCGCTGAATTCGCCGGAAGGGCGGGACTATCTGGCGGCGATGTTCGCTGCAGCGAACTATGCCTTCGCCAACCGGCAGGTGCTGGCGCATTTCGTGCGATTGTCGTTCGAGCAGGTGCTGGCGGGCAAGGTCCGCGACTGGCAGCTGCGGCAGGTCTATGACGTGGCGCACAACATCGCCAAGATCGAGACGCACACCGTGGGGGGAAAATCGGTGAAACTCGTCGTGCACCGCAAGGGCGCGACCCGCGCCTTCCCGCCGGGGCATCCCGATCTGGCCGCGCGCTTCCAGAAGACGGGACAGCCGGTGCTGGTGCCGGGCTCGATGGGCACGACGTCGTTCGTGCTGGTCGGCACGTCGCAGGCAATGGCGGAGACTTTCGGCTCCACCTGCCATGGGGCGGGACGCACGATGAGCCGCAAGGCCGCGACCCGTCAGACGCGCGGCGAGCAGGTTCAGGCGGAGCTCCAGCGCCAGGGGATTTTCGTGCAGACCGGCAGCTTGCGGGGTCTCGCCGAAGAGGCGCCGCAGGCGTACAAAGACGTCAGCCTGGTGGTGGAGTCCGTTGTCGGGGCGGGCCTGGCGCGCAAGGTGGCGCGCGTGCGACCTATCGCGGTCATCAAGGGCTGAGTAACGATAACCGCCCCCTTCAACAGAAGGGGGCGGTTGCAGCTTCGAGGTGAGGTCAGTTACGCCACGCGGCTGACGTTAGCCGCCTTCAGGCCACGATCACTTTGGGTGACCATGAACTGCACCTGATCGCCTTCATGAAGGGTGCGGAACCCGCCAGACTGGATGTCGGAGTAGTGAACGAAGACGTCCTTGCCGCCATCTGAGGGGGTAATGAACCCGTAGCCTTTCTTCTCATCGAACCACTTGACGGTGCCGGTCCACACGGCGCTTTGATTGCTTTCCATATTCTCCATCTCAGGTAAGTCCTCCATACTGATGTAAATCTGTTAGTCCAGTCAAAACAACAGGCCGCTCTGAGGGCATCCCCTGAACGGCCTGTCACACATTTCAATCAGGGATTTGCAGCGGAGCACTCTGCATTACCTGATGTACGGGCGTACCATTCTGTCATTCCCTCTCACGGCTGTCGTGCCTGAACGAGCGGGAGTATACCATGTTTCAGTCGCCTGTCAAGCGCACGGCGCGCCGCCTCAGGGGTGGAGGAGCTCTTCCTTGAGGGCCTCGCCCAGGCGGCGGATGCCTTCCACGATTCTATCCGGCCTGGCATTGGAGAAGTTGAGCCGCATGGCGTTGAAGCCGCCGTCCTTGAGCGGATAGAAATTGCAGCCGGGCACGTAGGCCACTTTGTTGGCCAGTGCGGTCCGCATGAAGTCGAGGGTGTTGATCGGCTCCGGCACCTGCGCCCAGAGGAACAACCCCCCGACCGGGCGGGTCCAGGAGCTGCCTTCGGGCCAGAATTCCTCGAGCGCGTCCAGCATGACGTCGCGCCGCTCGTGGTAGACGGCGCGAATCTTGCGCACGTGCGCCTTGAGGATGCCGCGTTGGGCAATGTCGTTGGCGATCATCTGATCGAAGGTGCTGGTGTGCAGGTCGGTGCCCTGCTTGCCCTGCACGAGCCGCCGGATGATTTCCGCCGGCGCGACAATCCACCCGATGCGCAGGCCCGGCGCCAGGGTTTTGGAGAAGGTGCCGAGGTAGATCGTGCGCTCCGGCGCGAGGGCGGCGATGGGGATGATGTCCTCGCCCTCGAAACGCAGCGCGCCATAGGGATCGTCCTCGATGATAATGAGGTCGTGTTCGCGTGCCAGCTCGACCAGGCGCAGGCGGCGTTCTTCGGAGAGGGTGGTGCCGGCGGGATTGTGGAAGTTGGGCAGCACGTAGATGAAGCGGGGGGTTTCCTTCTTCAGCAATTCCGGCAGCTCATCTACGATCATGCCGTCGTCATCGAGGAGCACCGTCAGGAAGCGCGCCTCGTAGGCCTGCCAGGCCTGGATGGCGCCGAGATAGGTCGGGCGCTCGGTGATGACCGGCGCGTCGGTGTCTATGAAGATTTTGCCAACCAGGTCCAGGGCCTGCTGTGAGCCGGTGGTGATCAGGATGTTATCCGCTCCGTGCTGGATGCCGTACCTGGCCATGGATTCGGCGAGATATTCCCGGAGGGGACGGTAGCCCTCGGTGGCACTGTATTGCAAGGCGGTCATCGGTTCTTCGCGTAGCAAGTACTCGCACGCTTCCTCGATCTCGCGCACGGGGAAGAGCTCGGGTGCGGGCATACCGCCGCCAAAAGAGATCACATCTGGCTGTTCCGTCACTTTGAGCAGCTCTCGAATCGCGGAGCTCTGCATGTGTTGAGTGCGTTCGGCCAACAACCGTTCCCATCGCACGCTGCCTTCGACGGAATTCGCATATACTGTCATAAAAACCCTCCTTGATCTTGTGGTGATGCAAAAAGTCTCCCTGCGAAGATGCCAGGCAGGGAGACAGGAACACAGCATTGCGGGCCAGGGCGGCCCGAACACAAAATCGCCCCTGACGCGAGGAGATTCAGCCCGGTGAGAAATGCAGCACGCTGCGCCATCGTCATCATAGGTTCATTGTAGGCAAGTTCCGGGGGGCTGTCAACGGTGTTTCGTCACTGCACAACCTGACAATTAGCCAGCCGCCGGACGGCAGGGGAGGGCGGGGGATTTTCCCTGGATGGAAGTGGGTTATACTGACCTCATGGAACGACAGTTGACACCTGCAGCGCCGGCGCGTGCGGAGATTGTGGTGGTGAATTCGCGTTTCATCGCGACGCTGACGCCGGTTTTTAGCGTGGAGGAAGCGCGCGCTTTCGTTGCCCGCATCAAAGCCGAATTCGCCGATGCGACCCATAACGTGCCGGCGTTCGTCATCGGGCATGGGGCGTCGGTCATCGCGCACTGCCATGATGACGGGGAACCGGCAGGGACGGCGGGGCGTCCAGCGCTGGCCGTGCTCCAGGGCAGCGGTCTGGGGGACGTGGCCGTGGTGGTGACGCGGTATTTCGGCGGGACCAAGCTCGGGACGGGCGGCCTGGTGCGCGCTTACGGCGATGCGGTCCGCGCCGTTCTGGCGCTCACCCCTCGCGCCGTGAAGATGGTCACACAAGTGCTGCTGCTGTCCGTGCCCTACAGCAGTTTTGAGCGCGTGCGCCTGCTAATTCCGCGCTATCAAGGCAGCATCTTGGAAGAGGATTTCGGCGCGGACATTACCCTCACGGCGCGCTTTCCCCTCGCGCGCGTAGAGGAATTTCAGGCCGCGCTGCGGGAGCTCTCGCGCGGTGCATGGGAAGCCGTCGTGGTCGCGACCGACCCGGCGACGCTGGTGCCGCTCGAAGAGTAGGGCGGCCCGGCGTTTGCCCCTTATGTCCTTCGTGTTAGAATACGGGCGATGGATCTGGGAATCGTCATCGTTAATTACAACACCTGCGAATTGCTGCGACGGTGCCTGGAAACCGTCTTTGCCAGCGTCGGGGTGATGTTTCGCGTTTGTGTGGTGGATAACGCCTCGTCGGATGAGAGCACGGCCATGGTGACGCGGGAGTTCCCGCAGGTGATGCTCATTGCTAACACGGAGAATGTCGGCTACCCGACGGCGAACAACCAGGGGCTGCGGGCATTGGGGTTCGGGGACGATGGCGCGACGGCGCCGCGCTATGCGCTGCTGCTCAATCCCGATACGGAGCTGCCGTCAGACGCGCTGCAGCAGGTGGTGGCGCTCATGGAAGCGCGCCCGGAGCTCGGCGCGCTCGGTCCCAAGCTCGTCCGTCCCGATGGCAGCCTCGACCTGGCGTGCCGGCGTTCGTTTCCCTCGCCGGAGGTTTCCTTCTACCGCATGGTGGGACTGTCGCGGCTGTTCCCCCAAAGCCGACGCTTCGGGCGCTACAATCTCACCTATCTCGACCCTGACGAGGAAGCCGAAGTGGATTCGGTGGTGGGCGCGTTCATGCTGGTGCGCCGGGAGGCCATCGTTCAGGTCGGATTGCTGGACGAAAGTTTTTTCATGTATGGCGAGGATCTCGATTGGGCTTTTCGCATCAAGCAGGCAGGATGGCGCATTCTGTACACACCCCAGGTCACCGTGCTGCATGTGAAGCGCGCCGCAAGTCGTCAGAGCCCTCGCGCGCGGGTGGAATTCTGGCGCGCTATGGAGATTTTCTATCGCAAACATTACGCCGCTGAGACTCCGTGGCCCTTGCATGTTCTGATTCTCACCGCGATTTGGGTCGTTCTCCACTTCACGCGCTGCCTGGTCAGGTTCAAGCTATGAAATACGAACATGCAATTCGACGCTTCACGCTGTTTCTATTGTTGACCGATACGCTGATGGCCGGCGCCGCTTTTCTGGCGGCCTACGGCCTGCGTCTCGCGGTGCCTTTTCCTCAGGCCGCGGAGATGGGCCCGCTGCGCGAGTATGTGGGGATGCTCGTGCTCCAGGTGGTCTCGGTCTTGCTCGTCCTGTTTTTTGCCCGGCTCTACAACCTCTCGTACTTTTCGCGCGTGGATGAGTTCTACGGCATCGTGGCGGCCTGCACCATTGGCACGCTGATGGGGGTGGCGCTGGGGGCGTTGCTGTTGCGGGACTTCAACGTCGGACGGGATTATTCTCGCGCGATGTTGGGCTATGTGTGGCTGCTGTCCATCCTTTTCCTCACGTTGGGACGGGTGCTGAACAGCTGGTTGCGACGCAGACTGGTACGCGCCGGCTGGGGACGGCGACGGGTGTTGATCCTGGGGACGGGTTCCATCGCGCAGATGATTTTGCAGAAGATTCTCTGGACGCCGTCGTTGGGATATGATGTGGTAGGCATTGTCGCCAACAACGGCGATATGCCTGCGGCGCTCCTCGACGTGCCGGTGGTGGGCAAGACAGCGCAGCTGGGGGAGATCATCGAGGCTCTCAAGACTGACGAAGTCATCATTGCGCTCCCTGAGGAGACCTCGCATCAGGAAATCCTCTGGCTCATCTCCGAATGTGAGCGCGGACGGGTGACGATTCGGGTTTACCCTGACCTGTTCCAGATCATCGCGGGGCCGGTGAGCATCGGTGAGCTGGGGGGCCTGCCGTTGTTGACGGTGCGCGACATCGCCCAGACGGGGTGGCGGCGGATGGTCAAACGCGGGATGGACCTCGTGGGGTCTATGGCGGCGCTGATTTTGCTTTCGCCACTGATGATGATCATTGCCGTGTTGATCCGCCTCGAATCGCCGGGCGGGGTGTTCTACGCACAGGAGCGGATGGGATTAGACGCACGCCCTTTCCCCATGCTCAAGTTCCGCTCGATGCGCTCGGACGCCGAGAAGACGGGGCCGGGCTGGACCACTTCCGACGATCCGCGCCGCACGCGCGTGGGCGCTTTTTTGCGCAAGACCAACCTGGATGAGCTTCCGCAGTTCATCAACGTGCTGTTGGGGCACATGAGCCTGGTGGGACCGCGCCCGGAGCGCCCGGTTTACGTGGAGCAGTTCCGGCGCAGTATCCCCCGTTACATGGAGCGCCACCGTGAAAAGGCCGGGATGACGGGGTGGGCGCAGGTCAACGGCCTGCGCGGCGACACGTCCATCACGGAGCGCACCAAATACGACTTGTGGTACATCGAGAACTGGTCGTTGCTGTTGGATATCAAGATCATCGTGCGGACGGTCTTGCAGATTTTCCGCTCGCCGAACGCTTATTGAGGCCACTGCATGAAGAAAGACGCGCGGACGACGGGTGTGGCGCCGGAACTGTACGACGAGGCTTATTTCCTCCATGCCTGTGAGGGCTACGCCGAGTTCACTTCTACGGAGGGGGCCGAGCTCTCCCGGCGGCTGGCGGCGGCATGGCGGGTGGCTGGGGTCGCGCCGGGCATGACGATTCTGGATGTCGGTTGTGGGCGCGGCGAGATTTTGCGGCACGTCGCGGCGTTGGGAGCGCGCGCTGTGGGGGTGGACTATGCGCCTGCCGCCGTGCGCATGTCCCGCCGTGTGGGGGATGCCGTGCCGGCGGGCCAATATCCGGTTGGCGTTTACCGGGCGGATGCGAAGCATTTGCCTTTTCCCGATGCCGGTTTTGACCGTGTGTTGATGCTCGACATCGTGGAGCACCTTTACCCGCCGGAACTCGACCAGGCGGTGGCCGAGACTTTTCGCGTCTTGCGACCGGGGGGCCGGTTGGTGGTGCACACCGCGCCCAACGTGTGGTATGATCGCTACGCTTACCCGGTGGTGCGCACGGTACGACGTTTGATGGGGCAGGGGGCGGCCTATCCGCGCAACCCGAGAGAATTTCTGGTGCCGGAAAATGCCCGCGTGCACGTCAACGAGCAGTCGTTGTTGAGCCTGCGCCGCGTCTTGCAGCGAGCGGGCTTCCACGACATCCGCGTCTGGCTTAGCAGCCCGCCTCAGCAGCGCCGTGAAGGGGCGGTGTTGGGGGAGTTGCGCCATTTCCTTTTCGGCGCGCCGCCGTTTCGGTGGTTCTTCGAGCGCGAGATTTTTGCCGTAGGGGAGAAATGAAAGATCGGCGCCCGGTTGATGAGCTCTCCATCGAGGAGCTGGAGGAGATCCTCCGCCTGAAAAAACGTGAGGCGCGTCTGGAGCGGTTGCGCTTGCGTCAGGGAGAGCCGCCGGCGGCCCCGGCTGAACCTTCTACGCCGCCCGTGCCATCACCGGCGCCAGCGTCACCCTCGTCGGCCTCGTCGGGACGCTACAGCAGCGTGATCGTAGAGGCTAAATCGCGCAGCAACCCGCCATCTTACCACATTCGCTGGCGCTGGATCGCCGATCGGCTGTTGCTGCTGGTCGAGATTCTGGCGCTGTTGGGGTTAGCCGTCGTCGTGGGGCAGCTGCTGCTCACCATCCGCACGCTGAACGCCGAGAGTCAACAGCAGCAGGCGCTGCCTACTCCTACGCCCACGCCGGTGATCAACGTGATCGTGCTGCCCGGCGGGCACACGCCGCCGGATGTGCGCGGCGAGTCGCAACCGCTGGCGGTGCCGGCGCACCTGCAACATCTCGTCGCGGAAATCACGCCGCTGCCGCCGCCCACGCCGGGGCCGGAACAGGCGCAGCGCCTCGTCATTTCGGCTATCGGCGTTGACGCTCCGGTCGTCGAAGGCGACGATTGGGAGTCCCTTAAGAAGGGGGCGGGGCATCACATTGGCAGCGCCAATCCCGGCGAGCGCGGCAATTGCGTGATCTCGGCGCACAACGACATCTATGGGGAGATTTTCCGGCGCTTGCCGGAGCTGCGGGTGGGGGACGAGATTTTCGTCCACACGACCTCGCAGATTTACCGCTACGTTGTACGGCAAACGCGCATCATCGAGCCGACCGACGTCAGCGTGATGCTGCCGACCCACAGTCCCGTGTTGACGTTGATCTCGTGCTATCCCTATCGCGTGGATACTCAACGGATCGTCGTCATCGCATCCTTGGAGCCGTGAATTCTGGCGCGGAAGACTCGCGCCGATAAAGGAGGAAGAGCATGTCGCAGAAAAAGGTGCAGGGGAATAGTGCTCGCACGCGGGTGACGAAGCAGGAGGTGTCTCCCGCCAGTCTGGAGGAGGAGTATCGCTACGTGATCACCGATCTCAAGCGCATTGCCATTCTTGCGGCGGCGATGCTGGCTTTGCTCGTGTTGCTGGCTTTCATCCTGGTCTGAGCGCGGTGATGGCGACGGCGCGGATGACGGGGTAGTCCCGTTGTCCGCGCCGTGCTGTGGGTCGTGATTCCCCGAGGGTCAGGCGTCGGGCGACGCTGGCCGTGGGTGTGCTATCCCCCACCCCCAGCCCAGGCCGGCGTCCAACAGCACTGTCAACCAGAAATTCTGGGTCAGCAAAAAGAGCAGGGTGCTGGCGATCCCCAGCGCCAGGCGCAGCACCAGGTCACGACCGGCGGCGGGATCGCGCAGTCTGGCCCAACATGCCGGATTCACCGCCGCTTCCAGCAACGCCAGGAATGCCCCGGCCCACGCGCCGATTTCCATCCCCCAGAGCAGGATGAAAGGCTCACGGTAGAAGGCCCAATGCGTCTCGTGGAACGCCGCCTCACGCAGCGCCACAGCGCCATCGTGTCGCAGGGTCAGCCGATACGCCCCGGCGCGTTTGAGGGTGCGCACCGTCGCCGCTACCAACACCGCCATCCCGGCGCCGAGCGCCAGTGCCCACAGCAGGTCCCGCAGCCAGTTGTCCCAACCGCCGGGAAGTGCCGCGGTGAGCGGCGCGTCGCTTTGCCAGGGGAAGGGTTGTAATCCCAGGGCGCTTTCTTTGAGCACCCCGCGCCAGAGCAACGCCGCCGCGGGGACGCCGATCGTGTAGAGAAACCGCGCTGTCTGCTCGATCCAGGGGCGGCCGCGCCAGCGATGCCACGCCTGATACCAGCGTTGAGGGGCACCTCCCATCTGGCGAATCGCCCAGCCAGTCCAGGCAACCAGACAGGCCAGCAGCACGGAGCCGCCCAGCCAAACCCAACGTTCTTCCCACGGCGCGAGATCGGTGTTCAAGGTTATTCCCGTGTTGGAACGCTGATGATGACCTTCGTGCCTTTGCCGGGCGCGGACTGAATCACCGTCTTGCCGTTGACGAGCGTCGCGCGCTCATAGAGGTTGAGCAAACCGAGGCTGCTGCGTTCCGTGTAGTTCGACTCGACGGCTGCCACGTCGAAACCCTTGCCGTTGTCTTCCACCTCGGCGATGACGCTGAGGCCCTTGCGGAATAGGCGTATCCACAGGTCCGAGGCGTTGGCGTGCTTGCGCGCGTTGGTGATGGCTTCTTCGATGATGTAGAACAGTGCCCCTTGCGCCTCTTTGCTCAGGCGATTGTCAATGCCGGCCTCCAATTCCAGGTGTATGGCAAGGTCCTCGAGCTCCGTCATCTTCTCGACGTAGTGTTCCAGGGCGGCGGCGAGCCCTTGGGTCTCCAGGATGAGCGGCCGTAAGGTGAAGAGCATCTGGCGGATTTCCTTGGTTGTGCGTCGCGCCAGGTCTTCCAAATGCAGCAATTCTTCCGCCGTTTGCTGCGGCGATTTGGTCAGCAGAATGCGAGCGTAGTTGAGTCGCATCGCAATGGCGGCGATCGTCTGCGTGGGGCCGTCATGCAGGTCGCGGGCGAGTTTCTTGCGCGCGTTTTCTTCCACCATTACCAGGCGCTCTTTCTCGTCCATGAGGTTCTGGTAGAGCCGGGCGTTTTGCAGCGCCATGACGGCCTGATTGCAGACGGCCTCCAGCAAGTCGCGGAAATCTTCGGGATAATCGCCGCTTTCGGGATTGGCCATGACCATGACGCCGTAGTTTTCAAAACCGGCGCGCAGGGGAACGATGACTGCCTGGCGACATTGGTGGATGACGACAAACTGCCCCAATTCCGGGTCGGACCCCGGATCGTTGATGAGTACGATGCCGGCCGTCTCGAGGGCCTCCGCCAGGCCGCCCTCATGGCCGGGAAGGCGCAGACGTTTGTCCTGCATCGTCAAGCCGCGCGAAGTTTCGACGTAGAGTTTGTGATCCAGGCCAAATAGCATAATGATCTGGACCTGGCGCACGTTGGCGCCGACGAATTCCTCCAGGCCCGCCTGTGTGACGTCCAACGCCGCGTCGAGCACGCGCTCGTAGTTCAGCGTGGCGCTGAGAGTGCTGGCGAGCTCGAAGATCAGGCGGACTTTTTGGTGAGCCGCTTCGATGGCGGTGTGCGCGGCCAGCTCCTGACGTTGGCGCTCCTCGTTGAGCTGCTGGCGAATCCGCGTGCCGATGTAGCTCACCCCGCCCCCTGCCAGCAGTAGAATCAGCCCGTTGAGCAGGTAGGGCGCCGCATTTCCAATCATTATTTGAAAAGACGCATTGCTCTGTAATCCGGTTTCGATCCACGCGCCCCACCAGTAGATGAGCACCGTCAGGAGCGCCATCCCCAGGCTGACCAACCAGTTGTAGCGCAGGGAGGTGGTGATGATGGGAATCAGCGACATGAAAAGCAGGGGGCTGTTGGCGCCCCCCGACGTGACAATGAGGCCCAACGTCAGGGTGATGTCGAGGAGCAGGGTAAAAGGGGCTATGGAGACATGAAACGACCGCAGGATGAGCAAGAGGGTGACCAGCATGTTGGCGATACCGCCGGCGACGAGCAGGCTGATGACCGCGGGCGGAAATTCGGTGTCTGAGGAGAGGGCGCTGGCGGTGGTGACGACGCCTACCGCCAGCAGAAAGAACCAGCGCAAGTTGCTGTAAAGCCACTCGATTTTGAGCTCTTGCTCGTCGTATGTTTTTTTCATACCCCAATTATACTCGTAATTCTCGTTACTTCCAGGGAACGCGAGCCGTGAGCGGTGAGTTGTGAGCAGGGAACAGCGGCTTCTGCGACGGCTAGAGCGAGAAGCGAATGTGGACAATATCGCCATCACGCACGAGGTATTCTTTGCCCTCGAGCTGCACTTTGCCGGCCTTGCGGGCGGCGACCATGCCGCCAAGAGCGATCAATTCGTCGTAGCTGATCACTTCCGCACGGATGAAGCCGCGCGCCAGATCGGTGTGGATTGCGGCCGCGGCATCGAGCGCTGTCGAGCCCTGGCGCAGAGTCCAGGCGCGCACCTCGTCTTCGCCTACGGTGAAGAAGGAGCATAATCCCAGCAATCGGTAGGAGGTGTGAATGACCCGATCCAGCCCCAGTTCCTGGATGCCGAATTCCTCCATGAACATGGCGGCTTCTTCGGGGGGCAACTGCGCCAGCTCCATCTCCAGCTTCCCCTGGAGCGCCATCACGGCGGTCTGCTGGTGTGCGTAGCGAAGCACCGTGTGGGGATCGCAGGGATCCTCGCCGGTGTTGAGCAGCACGAGCGTGGGCTTGAGGCTCAACAGGCCAAAACCTGCCAGGCTATCCACTTCGGCGGGGGTGAGGGCCAGATCGCGCAGCGGCTGTCCGGCTTCGAGGCCCGCGTGCAGGCGCTCGAACAGCAGACGTTCTTCCTGATAGCGCGTGCGCTCCTCACTGCGGGCGCCCTTGTGCAGCATTTCATCAATTCGGGCGAGGCGATTCTCGACGGTGACCAGGTCCGCCAGCATGAAGTCGTTATGCAGCAGATCCAGGTCGCGTTGGGGGTTGATGCTGCCCAGCGGATGAGGGCTGACGCTGCTCTCGAAGCCGCGAATGACCAGCACGAAGGCGTCGGTGGTGGCGATTTGGTTGCGCAAGGGCCCCGTGAGGCCGGTCTTGCCGACGTCTTGCTCCAGGTTGGCGAAATCGGTGTAGGTGACTTTGGCGTAGATGGTCTTGCGGGGTTTGAACAGGGCGCTCAGACGGTCCACACGCTCGTCGGGCACGTCCACGATGGCGGTATGCGTTTCCAGCTTGCCGGTTGTGGCGGTAGTGGGGGGAACGTCACTGCGGGTCAGCGCATTGAAGACGGTCGTTTTGCCGCTCAGGGGAAGTCCAATGATGCCTAATCTCATGCTGTGCCTCGTCTAAATTTTGGGCTGTGCCCTGATTATACCATAAAGACTTACATCGTCTGACATGCCTGGAGCAATTGGCCGGCTCTTTGGTTCCCCAGGAGCCGCCATGTTCCTGCGGCACACCACCGCGGATGAAAATGTGAGCTGTGGTCGTGAGCGGAGGCTGCGACGACTCTCTTCTCACGGCTCACTGCTCTCTATTTTCTGAGAAGCGATTTCGACGCTCACGTCGAGATACAAGGTGAAGTAGGTCTCGGTAGCCGGGGTGATGCGCACCCGCACTCCTTGTCGGGGATCGTAGACCTGACGGGCCAGCTCGCCTTCCAGAATCAGCGGCGCCGTGGACGTAGGCGGCGGCTGTGATATCCACTCTTCCGTGGTCCAACTCCAGATTTTCAGGCTGAAGGACGGCAGCGCCCCTCCTTTCTCAAGGCTGAGGATAAGCCTTTGTGCAGAGAAGGCGTCGTTGCCTGTGCCTGAGTATAGCGGCGTGTAGATCAGCGTCACCGGCATGGTGCTGGCCAGCGCGACGCCTCCCGTCGGATCCAGCCAGCCATAACCCCGATTCTCGGAACTGAGGGCGGGAAGCAACGGCATACGACCACTTCCCCAAGCCAGACAGGGGAGGGTGAGGATCAGGCAGCTTTCCTCGACACGCTTCTGGCTGGCATTCTGGGTGGGGTAGGGGACGCCGGGGGTCGTCGCGACCAGATAGCAGAGGACGTTGGAGCCTTTTTCGGGAGGTGTGACCGGCGTCAAGGCAGCCGACGGGAAGTAGAAATTCCCGCCGCTCAGGTTGGAGCAGATGGGCAGGTTGGGGTCGAATTCCTGCACCCAATGGAGCGGCACAGAAATTTGAGTCCGCACGCCTGCCGGCACATTATCCGCCAACGCCAGGCGATGGGTCCCATCCCCCAGGATGAGCGTCGCTTTTTCCAGAGCGATCTCGCTGCGCAGCGTCCCCTGCAACACCGTGCGGCCGGCGACGGTGTCGAAGGCCAGTTGTGCTTCGAGAGCGGGCAGCGTCATCAGCCCCTCTGCGGCCCAGCTGAGCGGGCCGGGGGGATGCGTTGCCTGGATCTGGCTTGTCCCTTCAGCCCACAGCACCTCGGCGGGGAAAGGCCGGTTGGCGGTGAAGTAGTAGCTGCTGGCTGCCGCATCGAAATAGCCGACGAAAGGGCGGGGTGCGAGCTGCGTGTTCCAGGTGAGGACGCGGGCGCGAGGCGCGAAAATGGCCGTCGTTTGCAGCACGCGTGCCGGGCCTCCCTTGTCATTGCCAAAGATCACGGCGATTTCGTGGGTGATGGGGAAGACTCCGCCGACAATCGTGGTCAGCCCCAGCCACATGCTCAGGGCGGCCACCCCGATCATCAACGGCGTCAGCAACCAGACGAGCCGGGGCCGGTGCAGGCGCCGCGCCAGCCACCACATGCCCGGGCCGACGAGGAGGGCGTAGGCCGGCAGCAGTCCCAACAGCAGCGCCGGCCGGGGAAACGACGCTTGCGGCACCGACATGAGCGCTTCGGCCGCTGGTGCAGGGGGAATCCTGAGGTTCGACCATGAGACGGCCGGGACGCGCTCCCCGGTCCAGTCCCCTAACCAGGCCGTGGAGTCTGTCGCGGCGGGATTTTCTGCCCGCACGCGGGAGAGGGTCCCCGCGCCAAGGGAGGACGTCATCCCCACGGGGAGGGCCGCAAGGGCCTGCTGGAGCGCGCGGGGCAAACCGGCGAGCGTTTGCGCGGTTCCTGGCCCTTCCACTACGGTCAGGTGTCCGCCAAGGCTGACCCAGGCCCAGAGCGCTTCCTGTTGCGCGGCGGTGAGCGCACTCGTCGCGACCTCGTGCAGGATCAACACGTCCACGCTATCCCATGCCATCGCGGTTTCTGGCAATGTCCCCAGGTCGGTGAGCAGCAAACTGCTCTTACAGCCATTGATCGTTCCCGGCGCCAGGCGGCCCAGCGGGTCCACGGCGACGCAAAACCGCGCCTGCGCGTCCAGTGCACGCAAGGGCAGGGGTTGGCCGGAGGCGGGCGCTTTCCCCTGCTCGACCAGCGTCAGGGTGTAGTGACTGAATTCGGGGATGTAGAGCGGCAGGCGGAGGAATTGCCGGCCGCCGGCGGGAAGAGTGAGCGCCCGCCGATAGGTGAGCTTCTGTCCGCGGTCCTCGAGGCGCAATTCGCCGCTCCAGGGGGTCTTCGCGGCGGTGAGGGTCACCTGCACCTCGGTCCAACCGGGGAAGCGTACCGCGCCCTCCCAGGGCAGCGTGATGTCGAGGGTGGGGGCGTCGGCCCGCCTGCGCGCGGAGGTCGCTGTGGAAACGGACAGCAGCAGGGCCAGCGCCATCAGCAAGCCGACGGCTCGCACGCCGAGGCGTCGTACCGGAGGGCTGGAGCTAGGCGGCCACATAGCAGAGCAAGCCTTTCAGATAGGCGCCTTCGGGGAAGGTCAGCGCCACCGGGTGATCCTCGGCCTGCGTCATCCAGCCGACGAGCTGGACGTCCCGGCCGGCATCGAGGGCGGCGCCGAAAACGATCTTCTGCAGCAAATCCGCCGAAATTGCCCCGGAGCACGAGAAGGTGAACAGATAGCCGCCGGCGCGCAGCAGGTGCAGCGCCTGTAAGTTGATGTCCTTGTAGCCGCGCGCGGCTTTCTGGACGTCTTTTTGCGTGAAGGCGAATTTGGGCGGGTCGAGCACGATCACATCGAAGGAGCGGCCTTGCTGACGCAGTGTCCGCAGCACCTGGAACGCATCGCCGCTGATGTCGGTCACCTGCTCTGCTTTGAGGCCGTTCTGCGCCAGATTGGCGCGTCCCATTTGAAGGGCGTCGTTGGAGACATCCACGTTGGTGATGCTGCGCACGGCGTCGCCGCCGTAAGCCAGCGCGTAAACGGCAAAGCCGCCCGTGTAGGAAAAGACGTTGAGCATGTCGAGGAGCCGCCCCGCCCGCGCGAGGGCCGCGATCCGCTCGCCGAGCAGTCGCCGGTTGTCCCGTTGATCGAGGTAGAAGCCGGTCTTGTGTCCGCGACGCACATCCACCCGAAAGCGCCGGCCGTTTTCCAGGATTTCCAGCGTCTCTGGCGGTTCCGCGCCGTAGAGGATTCCAACCCGCGAGGGGAGGTCCTCATGCTGCCGCACGTCCGCGTCGCTGCGTTCATAGATTGTCTGGGGGTGGAGTGCCTGCACGAGCAGCTCGCCCAGCAGAGCTCGCCGCGCCTCGATGCCGGCCGTGAGGGCCTGGAGCACCAGGACGTCGCCGTAGCGGTCCACGATGAGGCCCGGCAGGCCGTCCGATTCCGCGTTGACCAGCCGACAGGCCGTCGTGCGTCCGTCCGCAAGCAACGGCGCGCGCGCTTCGAGGGCGCGCTTGAGCCGCGTCCGCCAGAACTCTGGGGCCTCAGGATCCTCTGCCGGATCCCAGGAGAGCAGCCGCACGCGAATCTGCGAGGCGGCGCTGTAATGTCCCCAGGCGAGGAATTTCCCCTCGGCGCTGTGGAGGGCGACCAGCGCGCCGGGCGCCGGCTGCCCTTCGACCCGCGCGATTCCGCCGGAAAACACCCAGGGATGTCGCCGTTGGATGGAGGCCTCGCGTCCAGGTTTCAGGTAGACCCGTGGATAATGGTTCATGGCCGGCCTTTCGTTGTTGTTCCCCTTTCCTCCATCGGGGAAAGGGGAACGTTTTTTTGATGCACTCTATTGAGCGCGCAATTGCAGCAACACTTCTTCCAGCGTCTCCAGGTCACCCTGGAATGTCGGCGGCGGGTTGAAGGCCTCCGCGGTGGTCGCCGGGCTCTTGACCAGGTAGGTGAGGCATCCCAGTGCCCCGGCCGCCATGTCCATCGCCTCGTCGCCGACCATGAGCGCTTCCGCCGGGCCGCGGCCCAGGAGTTCCAGGATGTCGTAGTAATAGCGGGGGGTGGGTTTCACGGCGCGGCTGTTTTCGTAGGTGGTGATGTGATGATAGGGGAAATCCGCGACATTGGCCCAGCGCAGCCGTTCGAGCGTGGCGCTGGCGGGGAAATACGGGTTGGTGGCGATGACCACCTCATATCCCAGGGCGAAGGCCCGTTCTACGATGCGTCGCGCTGCCGGGCGGGGACGGGCGAGATGTTGCAGGGCGGGGAAGGCCTCGCGGTAGAAAGCCTCGAACACCGGTTCGAGCAGCTCCCGTGGTTGCTCCACCCGGGCGAAGAAGGCCGCGGCGAAGGCTTCGGCGTTGGTCTGCCGTCCGTCGTTGTGGGTGATGGCCTCGGTGCCCGCGTATAGTGCCGGAACGAAGCGCTCCGGCGGTACGTAAGGCGACATCCACTCGGTCAGCGCGCGCAGGTAGTGGGGAAATAACTCCTGAACCATGTCGAATTCCAGGAAAGTACCGTCAAGATCGAAGAGAATGGCCTGGATGGACATCATGCCTCCCTTTAGCGCCGATAACCTTCTACCGCGAATTCCCCGGGCAGCATGAAGACGCGCTCGATGCACACCTGGGACATCCACTCTTGTTGCATTTGCTCATTGAAGGCTTCCTCTGCCAGGCTTCGCAGCGGCAGCCCAATTTTCCCGAGACGCACTTTTTGCACCGTGAGGGTCGGGCGACATTCCGCAGCGCCCAGGGCGATTTGAAGCTCTCCCTTGATTTCCTGGCTGGTGATGAAGAACGGCAGTTGAACGCCCTGGCGTTCCAGCACCGAGCGCTTGACCGTCGCCGCCAGGGTGATGGAGCCGCTCTCGAAGGTGAGTGTGACGTCGTCGAGTCCCGGCACGTTTTGCACCGCTGTCTGCAAGGCCGCGTTCGCGTCTTCCTGGCCGACGATGACGCGGACGCGCGCCTCAGGTTCCAGGCTTTCCCATAGCGACTGCGCGTCCTGGAGTGTCGTGAGGCGATGTTCGGTATAGGTGGGATCGAACGTTGGCATCTCTGCGGGAGTCTCCTCAATTATCCCCAGCCAGCGCAAAATGGGGCCGATGATAGGCCACTCGGGCGGCGGTGGAAGCCCCGGGCCATGCTGGTACGCGAGCGCGACGGTCGGCGTCGCCAGCGCCAACCCTATTGCCAGGATGGCGATCCCTAGACGCAAGTGTTTGGACATTTCCTGTCTCCTTTGGATGAGGTCTCATGGCGTTTTTTAACTCGTAGAATGCTTTGGTGTGATTTCTGCGGTTGCAGCCTGAATGCTAGTCTTCATCAATGCCCCACCAGTACATGTCGGCGAGCTTGCGATGTTCCTCATGCAATCTCACGTAGCTCTCGTAGCGATGCCGGTCAATCGCGCCGGCCGCGAGCGCTGCCAGCACCGCACAGCCGGGCTCCAGGTGATGGCTGCAATCCGAAAACGCGCAGTGCGGCACGTAGGGCGCGATATCAGGAAAGTACGCATCAATTTCCTCCGGCTCCAGGTCGAACAACGCCAGCGCGCGGATGCCGGGAGTATCGGCGACCCAGCCGCCGATCTCCAGCGGGATCATTTCAGTCACCGTCGTGGTGTGACGACCTTTGCCGGTCGCTTCGCTCACTGCTTTGACCCGGCGCCCTAACCCCGGCTGGAGCGCGTTGAGCAGGCTGGTCTTGCCCACTCCCGAGGGGCCGACCAGCGCGCTGAGCTGATCCTTGAGGCTGGCGCGCAGGGCCTCGATGCCGGCGCCGGTGCTCGCGCTGGTGTAGAGCACCGGGTAGCCGATCCGCTCGTAGATGGCGAAACGCTGCCGGGCGTCCGCCTCAGAAACCAGGTCTACCTTATTGGCGCAGATCAGCGCCGGGATGTTCTGCCGCTCGGCGCCTACCAGCAGCCGATCCAGCATCCGCAGATGGGGGTCAGGTTGCGCGCACGCCAGGACAAACACAACTTGATCGGGGTTAGCAATGAGGATTTGCTCTTTCTCGCGCAGATAGCCCTGCCGATCCCAACGCCGGGTCCCGCGCCCGGAGGAGAGCGGCTTGAGACGGCTGAGCGCGCGGTCGCGCGGCAGCACCTCGGTGATGCTGAACCCCCCTTCGGGGCTGGGCTCCCAGCGCACGCGATCGCCGACGGCGACGATTGTGCTATCTTGCTGCTTGTGTTTGAGTTTACCGCGCACGCGCGCGACGATCGTGCTGCCGTCGGCTGTCCGCAGCGTGTAAAAGCCGCTTTGCGCCTTGATCACTTGCGCTTCCTGGTTAGATGAGTCCATGGCCCCTTTCTGAGCCGTCTGGCTGAGCCGGTGCCGCCCCGGGATGAATGGGAGCCGCTGCCTTTATCTCCTGACCCTTGCACACGATGCCGCCTGATTGCCCCTCAGTTTACCATACTGCTTCATGGAAGCAAGGGAGCGGGAGGTTGGGTCAGCGCAAGGTTGACTTAGTGACCGCTTACGGTATAATGTCTTGGCCCTGGAGGCACAAAACCGCAGCGGGCGACCGCGCGGTTTTGTGTGTGTGAACAAGGTTTGCGCACTCTGAAAAGATCCAGGCTTGAATTTTCGAGAAATACAAGGGTAAGGAGAGCATGAAGCATGGCGACGAAACGCACTTATCAACCCAAGAAGCGTAAAAGGATGCGCACGCATGGTTTCCGGGCGCGCATGGCCACTCAGGACGGGCGCAACGTCCTCAAGCGACGGCGCCTGCGCGGCCGCAAGCGCCTGGTGTCCGTGAGCCTCGGCGGCGCGAAGCGCATCAACTGGAAGGAAAGCGCTCAGCGTCCACGCCGGGCGTGAGGGCGCCGGCTACGATTGCATTGGGGGAGTTTCCCTGGCACAAGGGAATGTGCCTGCGGCGCCCAGAGGATTTTCGCCATGTGTGGAATCACGGGCAGTCATGGGTGCATCCCTTGTTTGTGTTATGGTGCGTTCGCAACGATTTGTCGAGCTCCAGAATTGGCATAACGGCCAGCCGGAAGGTGGGCGGCGCAGTGCAACGCAATCGGGCGCGACGCTTGTTGCGCGAGGCGGCACGCCATCTTTATCCGCATCTGGAACCTGGCTGGGATCTGGTGTTGGTAGCGCGTGCTACGTTGAATGCTGCCAGTGAGCCGCAGGTTGAAGCGGCGTTGAGAGCGCTGTTGCAGCGTTCGGGATTGTGGCAAGATTGAGCGACAGTTATGCAGGCAATCGTTTTAGCAGTCATTCGCTTTTACCAACGGGCGATTTCTCCGGGTTTACCTCCCTCATGTCGTTTTACCCCCACCTGTTCACAGTACAGCTATGAAGCGATCAGTCGCTATGGCGTGTGGCGCGGCGGATGGCTGGCAGTGCATCGGATCCTGCGTTGCCATCCTTTTCACCCGGGGGGCTATGATCCCGTCCCGTAATTTGGAGGATGCATGAAACGCTGGTGGGTCCTTTTGGGACTGAGTCTGGTATTGTTGGCGCTTTCCGGCTGCGCTGGCGCGCGACAGGAAAGCTGGGCAGGCGCGGTAGTGGCCGATGGCGTGCTGTACATCGCCGATATGGACCACGTCCGCGCGCTGGATGCGGAGACGGGAGAGGAATTGTGGAGCTGGATGCCCGGCACGCGCGCTAACGCGGCGACGACGGGCTTTTATGCCCGGCCAACCTACGATGCGGAACGCAAACTGTTGCTGGTTGCGACCCTGCACGGTCAGGAAGTCTATGCTTTGCAACTGACCGATAACACCCGCGCGGTCCCCGGCGTCGCCTGGGTCTATCCGCGTGAGAAGGGGAGCACGATCCCCCTCGTCGGACCCCTGTTGCAGGCGCTGGGAGCCCTGCCTGAAGCCGAGGGCGCCAAGGGACAATATGTCGCGGGCGGCGCCATTGGCGGCGATTTGTTCGTCATCGGCAATGGTGACGGCAGCGTTTATGCGCTGAATCTGGCGGATGGCACGTTGGCGTGGCGTTTTGCCACGCGGGAGCGCATCTGGACGACTCCCTTGATTGTGGAGGACACCGTCTATGTCGCTTCCATGGATCATGGGCTGTATGCTCTCGCTCTTGCGGATGGGGCGCTCAAGTGGAAGTTTGAAGGGCGCGGCGCTTTCGGCGGGGCGCCGGTGTTGGTAGACGGCGGCTTGTGGATTGGCGATTTTGGCGACCGCGTCTATCGGCTCGATCCTGAAACCGGGGCCGTCCTGTGGACTTTTGAGGAAGGGGAAAACTGGTTTTGGAGTACCGGCACACCGGGCGCAGGCCGCATCACTTTCGCTGACGTGGGGGGCAACGTGATCACGTTTGACACTCGCACCCCCTCGGTGATATGGCAGCAGCGTGTCGAGGGGGAAATTTTCCGCGGGCAGGGTGTATTGAGCTCTGATGGAAAGACCCTTTACCTGCCGGGATACCAAAGTGGCGTCATTCGGGCGCTGGAGGCGGCGACGGGCAGCATCTTGCCGCAGATCTCGGTGGCCCAGGGAGCGCGCCTTCCTGGCGATCTGACAACCGATGGGGAACGTATCTACGTCATGCCCATTATGGCCGCGACGCGCGTCCAGGCGTTGGATGCGGAAGACGGCAAATTGCTGTGGCAGTATCCGTTGCCGGAGTGAAGCGGTAAGTCTCAAACCTGGGGGCGAGTGTAGGGAGAAAAGCTGTGTGGGATTATCTCATTGTTGACCCGTTGACCAATTTGCTGTTGTTGTTCTACCAGCTGCTGGGGAATCAGACGATGCTGGCGGTAGCCGCCTTGACTTTGCTCGTGCGGCTAGCGCTTACCCCGCTGACCTTGAGCCAGCAGAAGATGGCGCGCAAACAGCAGGAGCTGCAGCCTCGCATGAAGGCGCTGCAGGAGAAATACAAGAATGACCGCGAACGGCTGGCGCAGGAACAAATGGCTTTGTACAAGGAGCTGGGCATTAACCCTCTTGGCGGTTGTCTGCCCATGTTGATCCAGCTGCCGTTGATGTTCGCTCTCTATGGGGCGATCATTCGCGCGCTGGCTTCGACGCCGATCGCGCTGCTGGATCTGTCGGCGCACATCTACCGCTGGATCCCCGGCCTCAGTGCGCTGGCCCCCCTCAATGGCCGTTTCCTGTGGATGGATCTGGCCGTGCGCGATCCGTTCTTCATCATGCCGCTGTTGGTGATGGCGACGACCTGGTATCAGCAAAAGCTGCTCACCCCCGCGACTGCCAACGCCGACCCGCAGGCGCAATCCATGAGTCAGTCCATGTTGATCACCATGCCGTTGATGATGGGATTTTTCTCCGCTCAGTACGCGACGGGGCTTTCGGTCTACCTGTTGATTTCAAACTTGATCGGGATTGCTCAATATTTTCTGTTCCGGCGTCACTACGTCGGGGCGCCGGTCAGTAGCGAGAAAGCGGCTGCCAGCTCTGCATCGGTTGTGACGGCAGATAAGACGTCGCGCAAGCCGCCTGCCAAAGTGCCGGCAAAAGCTAAAGGCAAATAGCCGGCCTGGCGTTTGCGAACGCGGACACACACGTGGTAACGTAAGTGATTCGCTGACTTGCTGAGGGGTTGACATGTTCCTGCGGCACACCACCGCGGATGACAATGTGAGGCGTGAGCTGTGAGTCGTGATCGAGGGCTGCGACGACTCTCTTCTCACAACTCACTGATCTCTATTTTCAGAGGAGGAACGTGGTGGATCTCGAACAAGAGATGGTCATGACGGCGCCTACTGTCGAAGAGGCGA
>JAGPHL010000098.1:4197-10143 GCA_018055515.1 Anaerolineae bacterium | reverse complement strand
GACGTGATGGACAATCTGGAACGGACATTGGCTGCGGCGGAGGAGAGCGCCCTGCCGGCGGAGCGCCCCTTGTATCAGGGCCTGGCGCTGACTTACCGCAGCATGTGCAATTTGCTGGAGCGAGAAGGGATCACGCCCATCGCGACGGTGGGGGCGCCTTTTGACCCGCACGTGCACGAAGCCGTGGCTGTGGTTCCCGGAACAGCGGAGCAAGGGGCAGAGAGTGTGGTCGTCGAAGAAGTGCGACGCGGTTATCAGCAGGGGGAGCGCGTGCTGCGCCCGGCGCGGGTCGTAGTGGCGCGTCCCATGGCCTAAGCTAAGCTCGCGCAGCAGAGGAGGGGGGAATGGAATACAAAGATTACTACAACATTTTGGGGGTGCCGCGCGACGCCGACGAGAAGGCCATCAAAACGGCGTATCGTCGCCTCGCCCGCGAACATCATCCCGACATGAACCCCAACAATCCCAACGCTGAGGAGCGCTTCAAGGAGATCAATGAGGCGTATGAGGTCCTTTCCGATCCGGAGAAGCGGCAGCGGTATGACCGCTTCGGCAAGGATTGGCAGCAGTGGGGCCAAAGTGGCGGGCGTCCAGAGGATTTTGACTGGTCTCAGTGGGCGGGCGGCTTCCCCGGCGGGCAGGGAGGCGTCCATTATCGGCGGGTGGAGGACTTGCAGGATCTGTTTGGCGGTTTTGGCGGTTCTGGCGGCGCCGGCGGTCGGGAAGGCACTTTCTCCGATTTCTTCGATCTGTTGTTTGGCGGGATGGGACGGCGCGCTGGCGCGCAGACCTATCAGCAGCCGGCGCGCGCGTATGAGCAGCCCGTAGAAATCACCCTGGCGGAGGCATACCAGGGGGCGACGCGCGTCCTGCAGCTCGAAGGCCGTCGGCTGGAGGTGCGCATCCCTGCCGGGTCAGATAACGGCACACGCGTGCGCATTCCGGCCTCTGCTACCGGCATAGGACGCGACATGCACCTGGTGGTCACCGTGCAGCCCGATCCGCGCTTTGAGCGCAAAGGCGATGACCTGTACACCGAGGTGCCGGTGGATCTCTACACCGCCCTCCTCGGCGGCGAAGTCGCGGTGCGGATGCCGGACAATCACGCCGTGATGTTGCGCATCCCGCCGGAGACGCAGAATGGCCGCCTGTTGCGGTTGCGGGGACAGGGGATGCCTCATTTGAATGAGCCGACAACGCGCGGTGATCTGTACGCCAAAGTGACCGTGCAACTTCCGCCTCACTTGAGCGACGAGGAAAAGCGCCTGTTCCAGACCTTACGTGACCTGCGGCGAGGCGAGGGCCAACGCAAATGAAGCCCTCCATACATGAAAATGTGAGACGTGAGCAGTGAGCAGAAGCTCGACAACTCTCTTCTCACGGCTCTCTATTTTCCGACGAGTTCTCATGAATCTGCGGTTCGTCACCAGACTATAAAAATAATGGCCTGAGCGCAAACTTCAGTTTGCGCACCCTTTGCCACATAAGTGATTTTTCGTCTTTTTGCTTTTTCACTGATTCGCTGACTCGCTGATCTCTATTTTCTGAGGAGGAACTGAATGTTCAAACGGATTCTTTTTGCTCACGATGCGACGCCGGCAGCGGAACGGGCGCTGCCGTATCTGGAACATCTCGCGCGCGTAGAGGAAGGGACGGTGTTGGTCTTGCACGTCTACGAGCCGCCAGAGCGTTACAGCACCATGCCGGGCTACGATGCTCTTGTCACTTCCATGGAATCCCTGGCGCAGGAAGTGGTGGACGACGCGGTAACCTACCTTTCGGCGGCGGGGGTGCCGGCGGAAGGACTGGTGCGTGCGGGCGCGCCGGCGCAGACGATCCTGCAAACGGCCTTGGAAGAAAAGGTGACGCTCATTGTGCTTGGCACGCGCGGGCCCTCCAATGTCAAGGACCTGCTGTTGGGGGATGTCAGCACGGAGGTGTTGCGCTATGCGCGTTGCCCGGTGTTGTTGGTGCCCTAGTACTTTGTCAAGGTTAATTTGATGGGTAGAGGCGTCAGCTCGTTAAGAAAACCCCGAGGCGGTTTTTCCCTATATGTGGTAATCTATCAATCTGCTGTCCATACATATAGGGGGGAGACGCGCCGAGGTCGGATTACGGCGGACAGAATTTACCCCTCAATTGATGTTTGACAAAGTACTAGCTGTGCGGTTGAGATCGAGAGAGGATTAGTCAGGAAAGGAGCGATCTATGCGGACTAAAGCCTTGGTGAGCATCATGGTGTTGTTGGTAGCGACGTCATTGGGGTGCCTGGCATGGGAGTCGGCCACCCCGACGCCGCCGGCCGCCGCTACGCCGACCGCCACGCCCCATCTGCCGCCGTCAACGGCGACGCTCGCGCCCCCCTTGCCGTCAGTGGCGACGCCGGCGACCACGCCGCCGCCAGTGGTCACCCTGGAGCCGAATGCCGCCGCTGCGGGGCTTCAGGAGCAGATTGAGGCGGTGTACCAGGCGACGAGCAAGTCTGTCGTCAACATTGTGGTGACGACCCTGGCGTACGATTTCTTCATGAACGCCGTCCCGCAAGAGGGCACCGGTTCGGGCTTCGTCTACGACACCGATGGGCACATCGTCACCAATTACCATGTGATCGAGGGCGTCACCGACATCCGGGTGATTTTCTCCGATGGCAAGATGCTGCCGGCGACGGTGGTCGGCAGCGATCCGACCAACGACCTTGCTGTGCTGAAGGTGGATCCCACCGCACACGCGCTGCAGCCGGTGGTGTTGGGACGCTCCGACACGCTGCGCGTGGGACAATTTGTGGTGGCGATCGGCAACCCCTTTGGCCTGGAGCAGACGTTGACGTTTGGCGTGATCAGCAGCCTGGGACGGGTCATCGAAAGCCCGGAGTATAATCGCTTCATCGGCGAGGCGATTCAGACGGACGCGGCCATTAACCCCGGCAACTCCGGCGGCCCCTTGCTGGATCTCGAGGGGCGGGTCATCGGCGTGAACGCTCAGATCGTCAGCCCCAGTCGCGCCAACGCGGGGATCGGGTTCGCCATCCCGGCCAACACCGTGCAGCGCGTGGTCCCCGAACTGATCGCCAATGGACGTTATCCGCATCCCTGGTTGGGCGTCAGCGTGCTCGACCTCTCGCGGTGGGCGGAAACGCTGCGCGGGGCGGGCGTGGACGTGCCCGACACCGGCCTGATGATCCTCGAAGTGGTAGCGAACTCCCCGGCGGCGAAGGGCGGCTTGCGGGGCGGGCAGCGCTTCATCACGCTGGGCAATATGGGGCGCTTTCCAGTGGGCGGTGACATCATTACCGCGCTGAACGGCACGCCGGTGACTTCCTTCAGCGATTTCAGCATTTACCTGGAGCTGCACACGCGCGTGGGGGAGACATTGGCGGTGACCGTTCTCCGCGATGGGCAGGAGCAGGTCATTTCGGTGGTGCTGGCGGAACGTCCGTAGGTTGGCGTGACGCCGGCAGGCCGGGAGTGGCCGCCAGCCACGCTGCGAGGTCAGTGAGCGCGCGGTGAGCATAAGCTTCACCGCGCGCGCGTTTTCCACGTCGGGCCGCTTCGAGCGGCGGCAGCAGCCCGAAATTGGCCTTCATCGGCTGGAAGGTCGCCGGGTCGGCCTGCGTGATGTAGGCGAGCAGGGCGCCGGACATCGTCGTTGGCGGGAGGATGAGCGGCGTTTCCCCCTGGGACAGACGCGCGGCGTTGACTCCCGCCAGCCAGCCGCCCATCACGTTACCGATGTACCCTTCCAGCCCGGCGAGCTGCCCCGCGCAGAACAGCGTGGGGCGCTTTTTGAACTGCAATGTCGGCGCGAGCAGCAGCGGCGCGTTGAGGTAGGTGTTGCGGTGCATCGAGCCGTAGCGGATGAAAGTGGCGTTTTCCAGCCCCGGGATCAGCCGGAAAACGCGCTCCTGCTCGCCGTAGCGCAGGTTGGTCTGAAACCCCACCAGATTGTAGAGCTCGCCGGCGGCGTTGTCTTGCCGCAGCTGCACCACGGCGTAGGGGCGCCGGCCTGTGCGCGGATCGTGCAAGCCGACCGGTCGCAGCGGCCCGAAGGCGAGCGCCAGCGGGCCCCGCTGCGCCAGCACTTCCACTGGCAGGCAGGCCTCGAAGAAATGCGGGTCGTCGCGCTCGAAATCGCGCAGCGGGAGGCGCTCCGCGGTGACGAGCGCTTCCACGAACCGGTCGTATTCCTCCTGCGTCATCGGGCAATTGATGTAATCGCCGTCCTCTTGCTCGCCGCGATCGTAGCGCGAGGCGCGGAAGGCGATGTCGAAATTGATGGTGGCGCTGTCCACGATGGGCGCAATGGCATCGTAAAAATAGAGCGCCTCGGTGCCGGACTCTTGCTGCAATGCCGTCGCCAGCGCCGGGGAAGTGAGCGGCCCGCTGGCGAGGATGACAAGGCCCGTTTCGGGGATGGCGGTCGCTTCCTCGCGGAGGAGGGTGATGCGCGGATGGGCCTCGATGCGGGCGGTCACGGCGGCGGCGAAGCCTTCCCGATCCACCGCCAGGGCACTGCCCGCCGGCACCCGGTGCGCGTCGGCGACTTCGAGGATGAGTGAGCCAAGTCGCCGCAACTCAGCTTTGAGCAGGCCCGGCGCGCGATTCAGCGCGTCCGAGCCGAGCGAGTTGGAACACACCAGCTCTGCCAGGTAGCCGGTGGTGTGGGCCGGCGTCAACACGCCGGGGCGCATCTCGATGAGACGCACCTCGGCGCCGAGGCGGGCTGCCTGCCAGGCGGCTTCACTGCCGGCCAGGCCCCCGCCAATGACGGTGATCGGTTCAGAAGCGGAGGGAAAGATGGTCTGATCTCCGTGAGGGGGTTAGTCGTTAGACGGCGGCAGCGTTCCCGGCGGCACGGAGAAGACCTCCCCCGGCCGCGGACGGGCATGCAAGAGTTTTTCGGCCTCTTCCTGCCACTCGATGGGCACCATCACCCGCACCTGCCCGGTATGTTCGGCCGTTTCCGGCGACGTGCTGAGCTTTTCATAGCTGAGCACCACGGGGATGCCGGCGCTTTCCAGCGCCCCCCGGATCACCATCGCCTGTAGCAGCCCCTCCGCAACGTGAACTGTCACCAGTCCTACTTGTTCCTCTGTAAGGATGCTCATAGTCTCCTCCTTTTACAGTAGACTGCAGGGTGTGTTCGGAAATCCCCGGCAATGCCAGGGCCAATCCCGTGTGTTATCTGAAAGCAGCGCTCAAGGATAGAGCTCCCAACGACCGTCCAGATACTGCATGAAATAGATCCGTCCATCCAGGCCTTTGAGATATTGATAGCTGGCGTATCTGCCGCCCCCCGAAAAGCGTTGGGCCCAGGTTTCCCCGCCGCTCTCCGGCGCGATCGCCCATCCCAGAGTGGTACGCACGTCGGCCTCGGTGCGCCACACCAACCCGAAGCCCCGCACGGGCTGATAGCGTCCTTCGGGGGGGACGAGGGTGGGGTCGTTCTCCGGGTCGCCCTCGCGGAAGCGGTCTGCGTAGGCGCGGAAATAGGGGCCCGTGAAAGTCGGCCCCTGGACGCCGCTGTTGTAGAAGACGTAGATCATGGCCTCGTTGGCGAGCCAGATCATGAAGCCATTTTCGAAGGCCTGTTGGGCCGCCAGCGTGTAGATGGGCTCCCCCGGACAGCGGTCCGCGTAGGGGTTGCCGGCCAGCTCCGGAATCCAGGCGTAGACGCAGTGGATGCGGAGCTCCAGCACGGCTTCTGTCTCGCCGGCCGCGTTGCGCAGCGTGAGGTGGATGGGGCTGGCGTCGGGGTTGATGCTGGCGCTGCCGTCGTTGGGGTCGCCGTTGATTTCCACGGGCGGCGAGGGTAACCCCTGGGCATCGAACCACCAGACGACGGCGGAAGTCGCGCCTTCTCCTTTCCAACGCAAGACCACCGTCTCGCGTTCGGCGATGTCGGTGCGGTCTGCTGTGAAGGAGAGGATGATGGGAGGCGTGAGCTGCG
>JAGPHL010000098.1:1637-4097 GCA_018055515.1 Anaerolineae bacterium | reverse complement strand
GCGGCGCGACAGCCGGCTTGCCCGCACAGGCGGACACCAAGAGCGCGCTCAGCAAGGCTCGCAGTACGGTCCCGAACATCCTATGTCGCTGCATGGCTGATCTTCCCTGGAGAACTTTGTCGAAAGCACCTCACTTATAGTTTGCGCTATTTTCCGTTATTTGTCAATCTATTCCTTCCTGGTATAATTCAACTGTCAAGGTCTAACCTGCTGCGGGTCTGCCGGCGAGAAAAGTTTCAGGCGCTTGCGGCTCAAAGTGTTCACACTGGATGAGGTCGTCACTGTGGAAAGTGCTGTTAAAAGCGAACAATATTGGGAAAGGTTCTCTGTTCTGCCGGGGGACCTGGATTACTTGATCAACGTTTTGCTGGAGAGCGAACGTCCGCAATCGTTGGAGACGCTCGCCAGGCTCTTGATCGAGCATCGGCATCAACAATTGCAGGAAATGGCGACGCAATCGCTCTCGCAAGGGCGGATTTATCGCCCCGGCGAGCATTATGCGACCGGTGAGCGCGTCATCTTCCCACATTTGGGGAACCTGCTGGGCACCGTCGTCGGCGTGCGTCCAGGTCACAATCCAGAGCATGAGCCCTTTTCGGTCATTAAAGTGGCGCTGGATAAGGGTGAGGAACGGGAATTTGCGGCGGATTTGAAGGAGGGCCATCCCCTGGACCTGGCGGATTACACACCTGTCGGGGAGGCGGATCCGGAGACGATCTACGCTCGTCACGGCGGGCGCATCACGGAGTTGCTGCGCGCGACCCTGGAGGCGGATCCGCACTTCGTTTCTGTCGCCGATTTGTGGTTTGTGCGGGAGCTGCTCATGGAAATCTCTCCCGTGCAGCTGAATATTGTCGAGGCGATGCTGGACATGGTCGCCGGCGGGCCACTGCCGGCAACGGCGTTGTTGAAGGAGATGGATCTCCCGGCGGAAGTGCCCCAGGCGCTGCAGATTTTCTCCCTGGAATGTGCGCTGCTGCGCGACCCGCGCTTTGACGAAGTGGGGCCGGCGGGAATCGGCTTGTGGTATCTGCGCCGGATGGAGCCGCAACAGGTGCGCGAGACGCCGCCCCTGCTGCGCTACATGCCGATCCCTTACAACCGCTCGCTGTTGGATGAAAGCATGTTGGCGCTGGAGTCCCAGATTGACGATGAGTGGACGGAGGCGCCGCTGGCCACGGATTTGCCGGAGGCGGAGCCGGTCACGGTGGTGCTCTCCTATCCTCATTGGCGCAGCGGAACGTTGCCGTTGACGGCGCGGTTGGCGCGGCTGTTCCCCACGGCCCGGCTCACCGATCGGGTGCGTTTCGCGTTTGTGGATGGCGAGAGCGGGAACGAGATTCCCGGCTGGGTGGTCCGGGGCGGACGGTATGTCTATGGACTGGGAGAATGGTATGCGGAGCGGAAGGTGGGCCCCGGCTCGTACATTGATCTGCGTCGGGGCGCCGAAGCGGGGATGATCAACCTTCACGTGCGACCCTTCCGTTCGCGGCGGGGAGAGTGGTTGCGGACGGTGTCGGTCAATGCGGACACGTTTGCGTTTGAGGTCACGCGCTATCCCGTGTTCTGTGAGTTCGATGAGTTGGCGGCCATGGGTGTGCCTGATCCCGCCGCGGTGGATGAGCTGGCGCAACGGCTCAGGCGTTGGCCCCTTGAGCAGCTGCTCGATCAGATTTTCCAGGGGCTGGCGGTGTTGAGCCTGCAGCGCGCAGTGCATTCCATCACGTTGTACAGTGTGCTGAACCTGTTCCGGCGCGTTCCGCCGGGGCCGATGCAAGCGGTGCTGGCTTCGGGTGCGCAGTACGTGTCGTTGGGAGATAACTACTGGTCCTACCGAGGAGACTTCTGATGGTGACACTGCCTCCAAACCCGGCTCTGACAGGCTTCATCAAGCCGACATTGGACACGCCCTTTCATATTGACTTTTCCTGGTGGGAGAAGCAGCGGCTGGATCTCAATGTCGAGTTGCTTGCCCATCTGTGCCCCGAGCATCAGACGGCTTATCAGGGGCGGGCGTTGAACGAGAAGATTGATTGGATTGACTGGGCGACCGGCGAAGTGAAGCCGGTTGAGGGGCTGCAGTACATCATCAGCCGTCATTGCAGCCTGCAACCGGATTACATTCGGGGGGCCTCGACGCTGATCGAGGCCGTGTTTCGCGTCTTTTTGAGCAATAACAATCAGCCGCAGACGCCGCGACAGCTGGCCGCGCTGGTCAACTATCCCGAAACGCAGATTTTACGGGTGCTTTCGGGGCGCCCGGTGAGCAAGGGCTTGCGTCCCGTCTTGCCGGAATGAAAGGGTCTGCCCCCGTAGCGCAAATGGATAGCGCAGCGGACTTCTAATCCGTTGGTTGTGAGTTCAAGTCTCACCGGGGGTGCTGAAATGTCTGTGAGCGCCCCATGTCTTTTCGACGCCCCCCCGAAGGGGGCGTTTGTGTGTCAGGCGGGGATGCGAACG
>JAGPHL010000098.1:0-1537 GCA_018055515.1 Anaerolineae bacterium | reverse complement strand
TGCTGCTGGGCAGCGCTTGTACCGCGACGCCGACCCCGGAGGTCACGCCGACCGAGGTGCCGGTGTGGCCCTTGCCGGAGCACTTGCCTTTAGAAGGGCGCGCCATCCAACCGGCGACCTGGCCCGATCTGCCCGCCGACCTCTTCTTCCTGCGCGACGGGCAGCTGTGGCGTTGGCCTGCCGGCGGCGAACCCGAGGTGTTGGTCAAGGTGCTGGACAGCGAGATTACCGATTATCGCGTGACGCCGGATGGGGAAACGGTGGCGTATCTCACCCGCGCGGGAAAATTGGGCACGGTGAACCGGAAGACCGGGGATCAAGTGCGGGTGACCTTGCCCCATCGGCTCGCCTATGTTGGCTTTTCTCTGGCGCCGAATGGCGCCGCGCTTAGCGTGAGCGACGCGGAGGGCCTGTGGGTGGTCGCCCTCCCTTCTGGGGAGACGGAGCCCTTGCTGGGCAATCCCGAAAGCGCTTCGGGCATAACGATGTGGCTGCCGCAGGGGTGGTCAGCCGACGGACGCTGGCTGCTGGCGAACCTGAAGGCCGGGGATGACTATCCGCTGTATCTCATTGATGTCCAATCGGGGCGCTTCCGCAAACTGCAGGAAGGCTGTTTAGGCGAGGTTCCGCAGGCGGCATGGAGCAGTGCGGATCGGCTGTGGCTCTCGACCTCCGAATGCGGCGCCGGGGGCGAGCTGGTGCTCACGGAGATCGCGGCTGGTTCCGATTGGAGCGTGTTGCGGCATTCTCCGGAGAGCGTGGCGGGCAAACTCACGCCCTTTGGCTGGATGGCGATGCCGGGCGATCGGCTGGCGTTTGCCAATTACGATGTGGGCCTGGGGGTGGCCGCGGGGCTGTATTTCCTGGAGGCCGACGACACCCTGGTGCCGCTACTCACCGCCAGCTGTGTTGCAGGGGATGACGGCAGCTGCATTCCCGTGGAGTGGGGATTGGTGACGTGGTCCCCCGACGCCAGCGCCTTTGCGCTTACCGGCGTGAACGGCGCCGTTGTCCTCGGCGCCGTCCAGGAAGGCGCTCTCTGGGACATGCGCGTGCTGCTCGAAGGCGCGAGCCATTATCAATGGGGGTTGCGGTAGGGACGCGAGGGGAGCGCCGCTGAATCGGGGGACCGCCTGTCCTCTGGCTTGACAATTTTTCTCTTTGGGGCTACCATTAGGACAGTCAGCCCAGGAATTCTGAGCTGTCACTAACAACATCATGGCAGGAAAGGAGTTTTACTATGCAGCAGCCCGGGATGGTTCCACCGCAGACGGATATCACTGATGATGATAAGCTTTGGTCGCTGTTGAGCTGGATTTTCGCGCCGCTTGTGCCGATTATCGTACTCTTGCTGGAGGACAAGAAGAATCGTCCCTTCATCAAGTACAATGCGATGCAGGCCCTCATTTTGAGCGTCGTCGGCTACGTGCTGAGCGGTGTGCTCAGTTTCATCTTTGTCGGTTGCGTCATCGCTGTCGCGGTGCTGATTTACCAGATCGTTTTGGGGATTCAGTCCTACAATGGGAAGTGGGTCGTC
>JAGPHL010000097.1 GCA_018055515.1 Anaerolineae bacterium | reverse complement strand
AATCTGGCGTCTGCTCCAGACCCCAATCTTGCAGGGCGCTTTCGGGCACTTTGCGGGTGACATAGCTGATCACGTCCGAGACGAGCACTTCGCGCGCGCCTTCCTGCGGCTGGGCGTGTCCGGTGAGCGCTTCAATGAGATGATAGGTGAAGATGCTCATGCGGCCGTCCTTGCGGATGAAGGACTTTTGCTCCCCGGTGGAGGCGGAAAGCACCGCGCGCCCGCGTCCCTGCGCCAGCTCCTCCGGGGCCTTGGCGCCCGGCGTGAGGCGGACGGATTCGTCTCCCATCAGCAGAGCGGGCGGCGTCGCCGCGCTGACGTAGCCCGGCGGCAAGAGCCCTATTCCCTTCACGTCCATCCCGCCCGCGTGGCAACAATCGAGGATCACGAGCAGGCGTTGCGGTTGTATCGCGTTGATCGCCGCGGCAAAATCTGTGGCGCGGAGCGCGCTGCTCTGGACATCGGTGGTGGTGTTGTAGGGGATGAGATAGTACTCCGCCGGCGTCTTGGAATCGTCCCGCCAACCGTGCCCCGTGTAGTAGATCACCGCGGTGGCTGCGGTGTCCGTTTGCAGGCGGTCGCGGAGCCAGCGCAGGCCGTCGCGGATCCCCTCACAGGTGGCCGCCGTCCCGGTGAGGGTGCGCACGTTCGCGGCGGGATAAGCGCAGCGCTCGGGGTGAGTCAGCACCTCACCTAGCGCGGCGATGTCTTTTTCGACGTCGGGCAGCGCCCATGCGGGGACGCTATGAGCATTCACGCCGATGAGCAAGGCATAACCGTGGTCAAAAGTTTCCATAGAACGCACCTTCTTGAGTGTAGCCGCGTTGTCACATCACCCTCAGTATACGCTCATTTGGATGGGAAGGCAACTTTTCGTGTCGGTCGGGCGTCTTTGCAGCCAGCCAAAACGCCCCGGGCCAAAATAACGTGGACACGTGGGCACGTGGACGTCAGCCGCGAGCTGTGCCTCCCCGCGCGATGGGAAAGATTTCGACCTTTTTTCTCCTTGATTTAAGCTTGGACCTGTGTTATAATGTACTTCGCACAGGGGCATAGGTTTTACGCCGAAAAGTGGGGTCCACCCCACTTTTCTTTATAGATTGCAGGGGAATGCCGTAGATGGAGGGAGTGGCCGTTTCATGAAAAGCGAGTTTGCTCTGGCTTTCAATCAGATTTGCGCCGAGTACAACCTGCCACGGGACACCGTCCTGGAGGCGGTGAAGGCGGCTTTGGTCACCGCTTACCGGCGGGATTGGAAGGTCGGGCCAAACCAGAATCTAACCGCCGAGATCAACATGGACACGGGGTTGGCGCGGATCTTTCTGGAGAAGACCGTGGTCGAAGAGGTCGCGGATCCCGGCCTGGAGATCGAGCTGGCCGAGGCGCGGCGGATTGACCGCACTGTGCAGCTGGGCGATGCGGTGCTGGTAGACGTCACCCCTCACGACTTCGGACGCATTGCCGCTCAAACCGCCAAGCAGGTCATTACGCAGCGCCTGCATGAGGCCGAGAAGGAGAGTCAGATTTCCCGGTTCAGCCGCCAGGTGAATGAGATCATCATTGGCACGATTCAGTCCATCACCCCGCAGGGGATCATCTTGCATCTGGAGCGCACCGAAGAGGCGCAGATGCCACGCAATCAGCAGATTCCCGGCGAGCGCTATCGCCTGCATCAGAAAATCCGCGTCTACGTTCTCGAAGTCAAGCGCTCGCCTCGCGGCCCGCAGATCGTGGTCTCGCGCAGCGACCCGGCGATGTTGCGTCGCTTGCTGGAGCTGGAAGTGCCGGAGATTCGCAGTGGCCTGGTGGAAATCAAGAGCATCGCCCGCGTGGCTGGCGTGCGTTCCAAAGTCGCCGTTGTGGCCCGGCAGCCGGGCGTGGATCCCGTCGGCACCTGCGTCGGTATGCGCGGCATTCGCATTCAGACGATTTCCCGCGAGCTCAACGACGAACGCATAGACGTGGTTCAGTGGTATGAGGATCCCGAAAAGTACATTGCCAGCGCCCTCAGCCTGAATACGGTCCTGAGCGTGGTGCTGGATGAGCAGAATCCCGGCGGGAAGACGGCCTCTGTGGTGGTGCTCGACGATCAGCTCTCGCTGGCCATTGGGCGAGGGGGCCAGAATGCGCGCCTGGCCGCCATGCTTACCGGCTGGCGCATTGACATCCAGGGCGCCTCGGAAGCGGCTCTGTGGGCCTTGCAGCGCGTCAACGAACAGCCCGATCTGCTCGCGCATCAGAAGGACAGCGTCGCATTGGTCTCGCAGCTGGCGGCGATCCTGCGCGCGCACGAGGGCACGCAGGATCCGTACAATGATGAGGAGCGCCGCGTGATCAAGACGGTGGTGGAGGCGGTCCGCCTGGCGGAAATTGCCCGCCGCGAGAAAGAGCACCCGCTTTCCCATCAGACGCGCGCGCGGCTCGCGGCGCAGGAAGTCGCGGCGCAGCAACAGCGCGAGGCCGCGGCGCAGGCGCGGGCCCGGGTCCCCCAAAGCGCTTATGAGCGACCGTTGGAGACGCTGGCCCTTTCCGAAAAAGTGCTGGGACACTTGCAGCGCAACGGCGTGACGAATGTGGGGCAGGTGATGGAGCGCATCGCTCAGGGCGACGAGGCGTTGTTGGTGTTGACTGGCGTCGGCGTCAAAGCGCTCAGCGAGATCAAGGCCGCCGTCGAGGCGAGTGACCTGCATTTCCTTGACCTGGAAGGGACTTCTGAGGCGGCGGTCGTTGTGGAGAGCCCTGTTCCCGAAGCGGCGATCGAGGCGGTCGTTGAGGTCGCAGCAGAGGCCGTGGAGCAGGTCGAAGTGGCCGCCGTCGAGGAGGCTGTTGTCGAAGCGCTACCCGCGGCGCCGGAAGAGGCGGTGGAGGCCGTTGCTGTGGTTGTGGAGGCCGAGGCGCCCGGTATCGTGGCGGTGGAGGCCGAAGCGCCTGCGGCGGCAGTCGTGGGGGCGGAAGTGGCTGCCGAAGCGCCGGCCGCACCGACGGTCAGCGCGCCTGAAGTGGCGCCGATCAAGGAACTCTTTACCGTGCCCTTTGTGGAAGAAGAGGACGAGGATCTGGAGTCCGGCTCCTTGCGGCGTCAGAAGAAGGGAAAGCGGAAGCAACGCACGGTTTTCTACGATGATGAGAAAGGTGAGACCTTCGTCGTGCGCAAGCGGCGACGCGGGGGCCCCGATTCGTGGGATGAGTATGCTGACTGAGTAGTCCAACTTTGGATTTGATGCCCGTGGCCATCATGTTGAGACGACCATGAAGCAAAGGTAGCCGGCTACCTTTGAACTGTGAAGGCGGGCGCCAGAGATGGACTCTCTGGCGCCCTTTGTTGGGTGTGATTGTCAGACGGACAAGCCGCGCCCTGAAGGCATTGTTGGGGGAGCCCGCTTCGGCGGGCCTGATGGATCAGCCCCGGAAGCATTCCGGGGCGAGAGGATTTTTCAACCTGAAAGCATTGGCGAGGACGTTGATAGAGGGTGAGATGACTAAGCAGAAGCTGCAACCTAAACCGCGACATGTACCCGAACGCACGTGTGTGGCCTGCCGCACGCAGCGCCCCAAGCGGGCTTTGATCCGCGTGGTGCACACGCTTGAGGGGGCCGTGGTGGTGGATGAGACGGGCAAGCAGAAGGGGCGCGGCGCGTATCTCTGCCGTCAGCAAAGTTGCTGGGACAAAGCGCTCAAGCAGGGAAGCCTGGACCGGGCGCTGCGCATCCCTCTGACGCCGGAGATGATGGCGGAATTGCGCGCTTTTGCGGCGACATTGCCGGCGGTCCTGCCCGAAAATGAGGCTTCTGCCGCGTGACACCTGCTCGCGCGCCGCGCTAGAAAAGGAGAGAGTATGAGTAAAACTGTCACTTCACAACCCAAAGAGATCACGATTCCGGAAGTGCTCACCGTGCGTGACCTGGCGGATTTATTGGGCGTCAGCCCTATCCAGATTATCAAAATCTTGATGAGCAATGGGATGCTCGCCAGCATCAATCAGCAGATTGATTTTGACACGGCTTCGATTGTCGCGGCTGAATTCAACGTCGAGACGCGCCATCCCTTCCCGGAGGTGAGTGCAGAAGAGGCTGAGGAGTCAGATCTGACTCCCTGGCAGCGGCTGCTCGCCGGCGAGTCCAAAGAAGACCTCGTCCCGCGACCGCCCGTGGTGACTATCCTGGGGCACGTGGATCACGGGAAGACCTCGTTGCTCGACGCGATCCGCCATGCCAATGTCGCTGGCGCCGAAAGTGGCGGCATCACCCAGCACATCGGCGCCTATCAGGTCAAGCACAACGACCGGCGCATCACGTTTCTGGACACGCCCGGCCATGAGGCGTTCACCGCCATGCGCTCGCGCGGCGCCCATACGACGGACATTGCCGTGCTTGTGGTGGCCGCCGATGACGGCGTCAAACCCCAGACAGTCGAGGCGATCAATCATGCCCGCGCCGCCCATGTCCCCATCATCGTAGCACTGAACAAGATAGACAAGCCGAACGCCCGGCCTGAATTCGTCAAGCAGGAGCTCGCCGACCTGGGCCTGGTTCCCGACGAGTGGGGCGGGGACATCATGGTGATTCCCGTCTCGGCCAAGAAGCAGCAGGGATTGGAAGATCTGCTGGAGGCGATCTTGCTGGTGGCGGATGAGGTGGGCGTGCAGGCCAACCCCAACCGTCCGGCCGTGGGCGCGGTGTTGGAAGGCAAACTCGACAAGCGCCGCGGCCCGGTGGCCACGGTCTTGGTGCAGAACGGCACGCTGTACACGGGGGACATCGTGGTGGTGGGCACGACGTGGGGCAAGGTCCGCGCGCTGGAGGACGAGAATAACAAGCGCCACCGGACCGCGCCCCCCGGCACGCCTGCCGTCATCATTGGCCTGCACGATGTGCCGGTCGCCGGCGACCGCCTCGAGGTCGTGCCCGATGAGCACACAGCGCGCGCGATCGTGGAAAAGCGCCTGGACGAAGCCCACGCGGCGGAGGCGTCCGTGCAGCGGCGCCCGCTCTCGCTGGATGAGATTTCCGCCCGCATCCGTGAGGGGCAGGCGAAAGAGCTCGCCATCGTCCTCAAAACTGACGTGCAGGGCTCCATCGAGCCGATTGTCAACTCGTTACAACGGCTCAGCGTGGGCGACGTGCGGCTCAACATCATCCACGCCGCCGCCGGCAACATCACGGAATCGGACGTCAACCTGGCGGTGGCCTCCGGCGGCACGGTCCTGGGCTTCCGCGTGGACGTGGAGGGCGCGGCGCGGCGCATCGCGGATGACGAAGGCATCACGATCAATATCTATGAAATCATCTACAATCTCATTGATGACGTCGAACGGGCCATGAAGGGCCTGCTTGAGCCGGTTTACGTGCCCAAGACGGTGGGACAGGCCGAGGTGCGCGCCGTGTTTAGCATCCCCAAGGTGGGCAAAGTGGCCGGGTGCATGGTCACGCAGGGGGTGATCCGCCGCAATGGCCGGGTGCGGGTCTGGCGTGGCGATAAGGTGCTGCATGAGGGCGGGTTGGCCTCGTTGAAGCGCTTCGATAAGGACGTCCGCGAGGTCCGCGAGGGCTTTGATTGTGGCATCAAGGTGGAGGGCTTCGAGGACATCGAGGTCGGCGACCGGCTGGAGTGCTTCGTGATGGAGCGTCAGACGCAGGAATAGCCGCTGACGACGACTTGTAAATTACTGTGAGGTCATGATAAAATGGGAAAAAAATACATGAGCCGCGTGGGTTCTCTGATCCGCTATCACGTCACACGGCTCTTGTTGGAGGCGAGTAACGACGAACGCCTGCAACAGGTGACGATCACCGACGTGGTGGTGAATCGGGATACGACCCGCGCTGAGATTTTCTACAGTATGCTCGGCACGGCAGAAGAGCGCGCCGAAGTGCAGGCCGCTTTGGACAAAGCGGCGGGCTGGCTGCGTGCGGAACTGGCGCCGGTGTTGCGCCTGCGCAATCTGCCGCAGTTGGTGTTTGTCTTCGATTCTTCCCTGGCGCAGGGTGAGCGCATCGAGGCCCTGCTGAGTCAGTTGCAGGCCGAAGGCGCCTTGCAGCCCGCCATCGCTGAGGGGGAGGCCGACGGAACCGGAGCTGACGCCGACGAGTGGGAGGCCGACGACGAAGACGCCGACGACGAGTGGGATGAGGACACCTCTGGATCAGGCGCTTGAGCGCTTGCACGCCAGTCAGCGCCCGCTGCTCATCGCCCATCCGCGACCCGATGGGGACACCATCGGCTCGACGCTGGCGTTGCGACTGGCGTTGCTCTCTCTGGGCAAGGCGCCGCGCATTGCCTGCGTGCATCCCATCCCGGAAAATCTGGCGTATCTGCCCGGCGCGGCGATGTTTGAGGCCGACGTCCCAGCGGACGCCGACATTGACCTCGTCGTGGCCGTGGATATGAGCGATCTCTCCAGGACGGGGGGCCTCTATAAGCCCGAATGGGCGGGTCGCTACGCGCTGCTCGTTATTGATCATCACCAAACGAACGGCGCGTTTGGCGATATCAATCTCATCGAGGCGGACGCTGCCGCGACCGCTATTCCGATGGCGCGGCTGATTGCTGGCCTGGGCGTCCCCCTCCGCGACGCTATCGCGACCTGTCTGCTGGCGGCCATCATCACCGACACGCGCGGCCTGCGCACCGAGACGGTGACGCCGGTTGTCCTGCGTTTTGTGAGCGAGCTGGTCGAAGCGGGCGGCGATTATCTCGGCGTGATGCAGAAGACGCTCGACGCCGTCCCCTACCGGCAGATGCGCGCCTGGGGCATCGCCCTCAGCCGTCTGCAGCTGGAGGACGACATTGCCTGGACCGCGCTGACGCTGGAGGACAAGGCGGCGTTGGACATCGAGGATCATGATGATCTGGATCTGGGAAATTTGCTCGCCCAGACGCGCGAAGCGCAACTGCTGGCTTCGTTCCTGGAGATGCGCGACGGCACGGTGAAGGTGAGCCTGCGCGCGCGCCCTGGTTTCGATGTGGCCTGGATCGCCGGTCGTCTGGGAGGGGGCGGGCACGTGCAGGCCGCGGGATATTCCTTCACCGGCACGTTGGAGGAGGCGCAGCGCCTCACGCTGGCGCTGCTGCGTGAGGAACGCGCGCGTCGCCGCGATGAGGTGGAAAAATCGCTGTGAGCGAGCCGCTGGGGCTTTTGAACCTCAATAAACCTGCCGGCATGACCTCACATGACGTGGTGAACGCCGTGCGGCGGATCGCCGGGGTGCGGCAGGTGGGGCACACCGGCACCCTCGACCCGCTGGCGACCGGCGTCCTCGTGCTCCTGGTGGGAGCAGCGACACGCCTGGCGCGATATCTCGCCGGGGCGGATAAGACCTATGTCGCGGTGCTGCGCCTGGGGGAAACGACGAGCACGGACGACGCGGAAGGGGAGGTTCTTGAGCGGCGCCCCGTCGCCGTCACGCGCGCGGAGGTCGAGGCCGCCTTGCCGTCCTTTCGCGGTCCGTTGCTGCAGACGCCGCCGATGACTTCCGCGGTGAAAGTGGGGGGCCGGCCCCTCTACAAGCTCGCGCGGAAAGGGCAGGAGATCGAGCGGCAGCCCCGTCCCGTCGTCATTCACGCACTCACCCTCGAGGCGTGGGAGCCGCCTCACCTCACGCTCACCGTCACCTGCTCGGCGGGGACGTACATTCGCAGTCTGGCGCACGATTTGGGGCAGGCGTGGGGCTGTGGCGCCCATGTCGCGGCGCTCACGCGCACCGTCGTGGGGCCGTTTCGGCTGGAGGACAGCCTGACGCTGGAGGAAGTGGCGGCGCTTGCCGCGGCGGGACGGCTCACTGAGGCGCTTCTGCCGCCGGAACGGGCGCTCATGGCGCTGCCATCGGTCACGCTCACTCCCGAAATGGAAGTCGCCGCGCGGTATGGGCAGAGTTTCGATCTGCCGGCCGCACCGGCCGCGCCTGAAGTGCGCGCTCACGATGGGCAGGGACGTCTGGTCGCCGTGCTGATCCCCACGGAAGAGGGACGCTGGCGTCCCACGCTCGTGTTGCCAGGCTGACTCGGAAGACGAACAGGGCATGTGGATTGAACACGATCTGAACCGGCTCGTTCCTGATGCGCCGACCCAGCTGGTCGTCGGCGCCTTTGACGGCCTGCATCGCGGGCACCAGGCGTTGTTGGGGGAAGTCGTCGCCGCCGCGCGCGCGGGGGCGGGGCAGGCGGTGGTGTTGACCTTCGACCCGCTGCCGCGGCAATTCTTCAACGGCAACGCCGGGCATTTCTGGCTCTCGTCCCTCGACGAGCGGTTGGAGCAGTTCGCCGTCCTGGGGCTGGATGGCGTGATCGTGCAGCCCTTCGATATGTCGGTGGCGACTTTGTCGGCGCGCGCCTTTCTGAGCTGGATTCGCGAGCATTTGCGGTTGGCGGCGCTGTGGGCGGGGCCGGATTTCGCCCTGGGTCACCGGCGTGAGGGCACTCTCGACGTGTTGCGGCGTTTGGGCGTGGAGCTGGGCTTTGAGGTGCACACGTTTGCTCCCTTCATCTGGCGCGGCGCTGCGGTGCACAGCAGCGCCATTCGGCGGCTGCTGTCGGAAGGGCGCATCGAGGAGGCCAATGACTTGCTCGGTCGTCCCTACCGGCTGACGGGCGTCGTGTGTCCTGGCGAGCAGCGGGGGCGCCAGCTGGGCTTTCCTACGGCGAATCTGGAGATCCCGCCGGAGCGCCTCCTGCCGCAGAACGGCATTTACGTCTGCCGGGCGCGGCTGGAGCGCGGCGTCTTTGAGGCGGTCACCAACGTGGGCACGCGCCCGACCTTCGATCACAGCGACGTGACCGTGGAGGCTTATCTGCTGGATTTCGATGCGGACATTTACGGGGAGCGCTTGCAGCTGGACTTCTTCACGCGCCTGCGTCCGGAAGTGCGCTTTGACTCCGCTGCTGGCCTGGTGGCGCAAATGCACGAAGACGTGGCGCAGGCGCGACGGTGGTTCGCCGCCCGGAATGGGGAAATCGGCTAGACCAAAGTCGCCGAGCTCTTGCTTTTTTGTTTTGACACGCTACAATTGAAGTTATGAGCAAGGTACATCTCGCGCAGAGTTGCAGGAACATCACCCGACACCTTGAGCTGGCATTGAAGTATGGATGCGGCCTGGAATTGCAGGCGTTCTCCAATCCAGACGTGCTCAATGGCTCCTGGCGCACTTTGCTGGATGACTACAAGGCTCTGCTGCAGGATTTCCCCGGCTCGATTTCCTGTCACGGGGCGTTCTTCGACATGTCCTCGGCGAGCTTCGACCCGGCAGTTGTGGCGTTGACCCGTGAGCGCTATTTGCTCAACCTCGACATCGCGGCGGAGCTCGGCGCTTCCCAGATAGTGTTCCACACCAATTTCCTGCCCATGATCCGCACGGAGCATTACCGCACTGAATGGCTCAAGAATCAGCGGGCGTTCCTGTTGGATCTGGAACCTGAAGCAGCGCAGCGGGGCCTGAAGGTCGCGATCGAAAACATGTGGGATCCCGATCCTTACTTGCTGCGCGAGCTCTTCAAGGATTTACCGGCGCTGCACCTCGGCGCCTGTCTGGATGTCAGCCATGCTTATTTGTATCGTTTCAACCGCCAACAACCGCTTGAGACCTGGATAGAGACCTTGCGCGCTTTCGTCATCCATGTTCACTTGAACAACACGCGCGGTGTCATTGACGAGCATCTGGCGTTGAATGCGCCTGGTGGAGCGATCAATTACACCGAGCTGCTGCCGCTCCTGGCGACACTGGAGCGCGACCCCGTCCTGGTCATCGAGATTGACGATCCCGAAGCCGCCGAGCAGAGCCTGGAGTTTGTGCAGCGCGTCTTGGGGGCGGACTTTTGCCACCCTGCGCCGACATGACCGGCTGACGGGGTAGGGTGGGCACTCACAACAGCGGCGCGACGAGCGCCGCGATTTGTTCCAGCGTCCGCCGATCCGCAGCGGAAAACGGCGCCAGCGTGTGGGAGTCAATGTCGAGCTCCCCTATCACCTCGCCATCGCGGAAAATGGGGACGACGATCTCCGATTGGACGTCCGCGCTGCAGGAGAGGTAATTGCTTTCCGCGCTCACGTCCTGGATGATGAAGGTTTGCTCGCGTTCGGCAGCCTGCCCACAAATCCCCTGCCCGAACTTGATCCGCGTGTGCTCCGTCGGCGCGCCGACGAAGGGCCCCAGCAC
>JAGPHL010000096.1:7908-10266 GCA_018055515.1 Anaerolineae bacterium | reverse complement strand
TATTTTCGAAGGAGCGGGCATGGAAATTGGAATCGTTCAGCAGGTAGACATCAACTCGGAGGTACAGCGCGCGTACATGGATTACGCGATGAGCGTGATCGTGGCGCGGGCGCTGCCCGATGCGCGCGACGGCCTCAAGCCGGTACAGCGGCGGATCCTCTACGCCATGTACGACATGGGGAATCGCCCTGACGCCCCCTACAAGAAATCGGCGCGCATCGTCGGTGAGGTGTTGGGCAAATATCATCCGCACGGCGACGCCGCGGTCTATGAGGCGATGGCGCGGATGGCGCAGGATTTTTCGCTCCGCTATCTGCTGGTGGACGGACAGGGCAACTTCGGGTCCGTGGATGGCGACCCACCGGCGGCAATGCGGTACACGGAGGCGCGCCTCGCTCCCCTGGCGATGGAGGCCCTCCGCGACATCGAGAAGGAGACGGTCGCGTGGGATGACAACTTCGACGGGACGTTGAAAGAACCTGCCGTTCTGCCCGCGAACCTGCCGAACCTGTTGGTCAACGGCGCCGCCGGCATCGCGGTGGGCATGTCCACCAACATCCCGCCGCACAATCTGGGAGAAGTGGTGGATGGGCTGGTCTATCTGCTGGATCACTGGGAAAAGCAGGACGACATCGGCGTTGAAGACTTGCTGAAGCGTATTCCGGGGCCGGACTTCCCTACCGGCGGCCTGGTCTACCGGCGTGACGCCGCTGACGCAGACGATGGCCTGCTGAAGGCTTATGCCACGGGCCGCGGGCGCATCACCCTCCGCGCGCGGGCGCATAAAGAGGAAATTAAGGGCGGACGCGAGCGCATCGTCGTCACCGAACTGCCGTATCAGGTGAACAAGGCGGCGCTCATCGAAAGCATCGCTGCCCTCTCTCGCGCGGGCAAACTCGAAGGCATCGCTGACCTGCGTGACGAGTCCGACCGCCAGGGGATGCGGCTGGTGATTGATCTGAGTCGCGGCGCGGATGCGGGGGAGGTGATGCGCGCGCTCTACAAGCACACCGCCCTGGAAACGCGCTACGGCATCATCATTCTGGCGCTGGTCAATGGCGAGCCGCGCATGTTGTCGTTGAAGAAGGCGCTGCTGGTGTTCCTGGAACACCGCCTCGAGGTGCTGCAACGCCGGGCGCGCTTCGACCTGGAACACGCGCGGGCGCGAGCGCACATTGTCGAGGGGCTGCTCACCGCCTTGGAGAACCTGGACGCGGTGATTGATTTGATTCGCCGGTCGCGCACGGTCGAGACGGCGCGGGACAACCTCTGCAAGCGCTTCAAGCTGTCCGAAATCCAGGCGCAGGCGATCCTCGACATGCCGCTCAAGCGCCTGGCGGCGTTGGAACGCAAGAAGCTGCAGGACGAATTCAAGGAGCTGCAGGCGCTCATTAAGGAGCTGGAGAGGCTGTTGCACACGCCCAAGCTGCAGCGGGACGCGATTCGCGCGGAGCTGACGGCGCTGAAGGAGCGGTATGGGGATGCGCGCCGTACTCACATCGCCGATGTCAAAGGCGACACGGTGGAATTCGGCTCGCTGATTCCCGATCAACCGGTGTGGGTCACGACGACGCGCCAGGGCCTGCTCGCTCGCACGCCGGACGAGGGGAAGGCACCGCGCGTCCCCTCCCGTCCTGCCGATGTGCCGGTGAGCATCGTCGGCGCTTCGACGCGCGACACCTTGTACCTGTTTACGGCGACCGGCAGCGCCGCGGCGCTGCCGGTCCATCAGGCGCCGGAGGGACAGGCCTGGGAGGGAGAGGGTGCGCCCTACAGCCAGCTCACGCACCTCGAGGGCGCGGAGGTGGTGGCGGCATTGGCGCTGCCGGCGACGTTGCCAGAAGGGGGATCGGTGTGCTTCGTCACGGCGCGAGGGCAGGTCAAGCGCCTGCTCCCTGAGGAATTGCCCGGCGTGGGACGCGAACCGCAGCCGGTCATCCGCCTCGACGCAGGCGATCGGCTGGTGGAGGGAGCCTGGGTTCGGGAGGATGAGGAAGTGCTCCTGGCTGCGGCGAGTGGACAGGGCATCCGCTTTGCCGTCTCGGAAGTGCGTCCTACCGGCAGCAGCGCCGGCGGGATGGTCGGCATCAAGCTGGAGGAGCAGGATGAGGTGGTCGGAATGGCGGTAGTGGATTCCAAAGCCAAATGGTTCACGATCACCGATCAGGGCATGGCGAAAGTGACGGCTTTTGCGGAAATGCCGGCGCAGCGGCGCGGCGGCAAGGGAGTGCAGATCGCCAAACTGGCGCCGGGAGAGCGGTTGAGGGGGGTGCGCACGGTGAAGGGGACCTCCAACGTGATCATGGTCACGCAACGTGGCGCGGCCAAAACGCTCACGGGCCATGCGATCAAGGAGCA
>JAGPHL010000096.1:0-7808 GCA_018055515.1 Anaerolineae bacterium | reverse complement strand
CGAGGAGGTGGCACAATGACAACCTATCGTGATGAAATGTGTGTGTGTGAAGAATGTGGCAAGTCCTTCGTGTTTACGGTGGAAGAGCAGCGGGCGCAGGAACAGCTCGGTTTGCCGGTGACAGCGCCGGCATACTGTCCGCAGTGTCGTAAGGCGGCGCCGCCGCAGCCGGGATTGCATCCGGGCGTCGTCAAATGGTACAATTCCGAAAAGGCCTACGGCTTTTTGACGCGGGCTGAGGGGGGTGAGATCTTCTTCCACAAATCGGGAGTGACCGGCGACCCGGAGACGACCTTGCGCGAGGGTGCGCAAGTCTGGTACGAGATCCAGGAGACGGAGCGAGGTCTGCAGGCCTACAACGTTCACGAGCGGTGATGCGCGTCGCGCTGAACGGTTGGTTTTGGGACCGCCCGGAGACGGGCAGCGGCCAATACTTGCGGCAGCTGGTGCAGGCGCTGGGGCGCGTGCACCCGGAGCTGGCGGTGACGCTCTGCGTGCCTGCGGCAGAGGCGCCGCCTGATCTGCCACACGGGGTCGCGGCGGCGCTCTTGCCGGCGCCGCCGGGGCCGGCAGGGAAAGTCTGGTGGGAACAGGTGACGTTGCCCCGCGCGGTTCAGCGCCTCGGCGTGGAGCTGCTGCACGTCCCTTACTGGGGCTCGCCGTGGCGCGCGGCGGTCCCCCTTGTGGTCACCGTCCACGATTTGATCCCCCTGTTGCTGCCTGCCTATCGCGGCGGACCGTGGGTGCGGCTATACACCGCTCTCGTCAGCGCGACGGCGCGGCGGGCGGCGCTGATTGTGACGGATTCGGAGGCGGCGCGGGGCGACATCGTGCGGCATTTGCGCGTAGCGAAAGAGCGCGTCCGGGCGATCTGGCTTGCCGCTGCAGCGGAGTATCGCCCCGATACGTCGCTCGCGCCGCTGGCGGCCCTGGGACTCGCGCCGGGCTATCTGCTGTACCTGGGCGGCTTCGATGTGCGTAAGAACCTGCAGGCGGTTTTGGGGGCCTGGGCGCGGATGCGCGAAGAGATTCCCGAGGCGCGACTGGTCATCGCGGGGCGGCTGCCGGCGCGAGACAGCGACTTCGCGCCCGACCCGCGGCGGCTGTTGCGGGAAGCGGGCCTGCCAGAGACGGCGGTGTTCTTCACTGGCTTTTTCCCCGAGGCGCTCAAACCCGCGCTCTATCGTGGCGCGCGCGCGTTCGTCTTTCTCTCCCGCTACGAGGGTTTTGGCCTCCCGCCGCTGGAGGCGCTGGCTTGTGGCGTCCCCGTCGTCGGCAGCCATGCCGCGAGCCTGCCTGAAGTCATCGGCGACGCGGGGGTGTTGGTTGCGCCGGACGATGTGGCCGGTGCAGCGGCGGCGTTGGTGCGGTTATGGCGCGATGACGCCTTCCACGGGGTGCTGCAGCAGCGGGCGCTCCGCCAGGCGGCCCGTTTTTCGTGGGAACGCACTGCCGGGGACACGGTTGCGGCCTATCGGCAGGCCGTCGGCGGCGAGCGGACCGACTTCTAACCGCGCCATCCCTGGCGCAACAGCAGCCGGGGAATGCCCACGAGACCCTCCCCGCTGTGTTGCGGATCCCGCAACATAACTTTGCCGTCGCGCTGGCGGATGAACGGTTGCGTGCCGCCGGTCAACGGCGGTTCCTCGGTGAGCGCCAGCGGGGATAGTGCCTCGACGAGCACCACATCCCCCGCCAGACTGTCGTCGGTGAAGGTCCCTGCCTCATCCAGCCGCACGCCGAAGTAGTACCTCCCCGGGCTCGCGTCCAACACCGGCAGGCTTTCTATTTCCAGGGGCGTCCAATTGTCCAGGGGCCGGAGGGAAAGGGGCAGGATGTTGGGGCGGATGCGCAACGCTTCCAGCGGGATTGCCAGCGCTTCGAGGGGAGCTTCGGGCGTGTGAGGGTGGGACGGATACACCGGGATGATGAGCGCTTGACTGCCGGGGGGCGTCTGGGTGCGCAGTGAGCTGAGCGCGGAAATCCACTGGTTCACCTGTTCGCAGACCTCGAAGTAGGCGCGCCCGGTGTGCGCCGCCCAGTACTGGCGGCTCTTTTCCAATTGGGATTGCGCTTCTATGAAGAGCGGCATGGCGCGCGCGTCGGCGTGCAGGGCGAAGTGCAGCAGGCCGTTGAAGTAGACGGCCACCGCTTCGTTGTAACGGGCGATGGGGCTGCTCTGCAGCTTGAACCAGCCGGCGGCGGCAGCGGCCATTTCCAACGCCTCGAGCCAGCGCTCGCAGCGCCAGAGCAAGTCCGCGCTGTACAGGGCGAGCAGCGCCTCGCTGTAGCGGTCGCGCTGATGGCGCACTACCGTGAGGGCGTTTTCGGCGGCGGTGAGCGCCTCATCGAAAGCCAACGCGCGCGGATTGACGGGCGCGGCGGCGACGAGCTGCCTGCGCAACGCCGGGGACAGCTCCTCGAATTCCGCCAGCTGCAGCGGCAACAACGACGGCGGCACAGAAATGCGGCGCATCTTTAAGGCGTGTTCCCGGCCGGGGGGGGAACGCTTCCTGCCGCCGGGAGGGCGCCCCCTGGACTTGAAGCGCCCGGCAGCTGCAGGAGCTCCCCAATGAGGCGCTCGAGATTCCCCACTTGCTGGAACATTGCGCTCTGCACGAGCGGGTCCATCTGAGCCATGCCGCGCATCACCTCCAGGAATTCCAGCTGTATCCCCATGAGCAGGGTGTCCAGGTCTGCGTCGGTGAGATCTGCGAGGGGGCGGACCATGGCGGCGATCATCTCGGCGCGCGCGCGGGCTTTGGCCCTTTCGATTTCGCTTTCGTGCGCCGCGCGGGCTACGGCCTCATCTTTGGCTGCAGCGCGTTCCCATTGACTCCGCCACAACGCCATCCATTGCTCCGGGATCAGTTCCTCATCGGGGGTGAGGCTGAGGAGGTGCACCTGGTCAATTTGGACGCCGCGATCTTTGCCGATTTGGCTCATGGCTTCAGTCAGCTCTTCCTCGATGAGGGTCAGGAGCGCCGGGCCGCTGCGGTTGGGATCGAAGAGCTCGTCGAGGCGGTAGCGCTCGATGCGGTTGCGGACCTCGCCGTCGAAGGTGCCGTTGGTCAGAAAGATCATCCAGTCGGTGACGGCGCGTTCACCGCCGGGGGCGAGGGCGACTTTGTCGGTGGCCAGCCGGAGGGCGATGGCGCGGTCGGCGTCGGTAAAGTCCAGCGGCGGAGCGGTGAGCTGCGGGATCGGCTCAGCGTCGCCCCGCAGGGCGCGGAACCGCACTTCGGCCCGGCAGGTCACGGGGATGCCATCGCGCGTGTTGGCAGTGACCCGCAACTCCCGGCGCTGCGGACGCAGGTCCACGGTGTCCCAAATCTTCTCGAAAGCCTCCAGGCGCACCTGGCGCGCCCCTTCCACGCGGGTGAATACTCCGCCTCGCGCCAGGATGACGGCGTTGTCATGCCCGATGGTCAGATAGCCGGGGCCTCCCACGTCATGGAGGATTTCAGGCCCTTCGGGGTCGGGGCGCCCTTCTTGCACGCGCAGGAGCGGCTCGAGGGGCGGCTCGAGGGGGACGCCGAACATGATGCGTTCCAGCAACTTCGAGGCCTCGTCTGGCTCCAGGTGATACAGCGCCTGGAGGAATTGCGTGAGAATCGCCAGCGCGGCACGCTTCGCTACCATCAAGGCGACAATGAAGGCCACAGGCAGGCTGGTAAGGAGGGCCCGCAACAACGGCCACAGCCCGCGTGTGTTCATAATTTCGTCGGCGGCTTCTGGCACCGTGCCGATGAGCAGCAGGACAAAGCCTAGGGTGAGCAACAGCGTGGGCAGAAGAAACCCGGCGAGGTGTTGTTCACGATCCGTTCGGCGTTCGGGCATGGGAACCTCCTTAACCCTGGCTGGCCCGACGTTGCAGGGCCGTGAGTGTCTCAGACGCCGTGCCGGAAAGGTGTTCCCGGACTTCTGGCTGTCGGGCGATGTCATCCAGCGTTTGGAGCAACCGCAGGGCGATCAGTCTTCTGGCGGCCTCAGGAGGAGCTCCTCTCAGCGCCGACAGCTGTTGTTGCAGGCTCTGGGTGAGTTCGATGAGCGCCTGGCTGCGGACGCGGCTCTCCTCGATGATTTCTGCCGCTTTCGCCTCGCCCCGATGTTGCTCGATCTTCAGCATCGTGCTGGCTTTCCAGCTCTCAAGGCGTTGTGTCACCACGGCGGGATCCAGCGGCGTGATGCGGTTGCCCACGCCGCCGCCGGTGACGGTGATGCCGATGGCGGCCATCTGGGCGGTCACGTGCTCCCGCACCTCCCGGGCGATGTGGACGCGGGGGAGTTCGTTACCGGGCAGGGGTTCGGTGACGGCGTACAACTGGTCCAGCGGATAGCGCTTGACGACGTGTCGCACGCGGTAGGCGGCTTCGTTCAGCGGCATATCGGCCCAGTTGATGGTGTGATGCGCTTCCAGCTTCGAGGACTGCTTCGCCGGGTCCACTTCTGCGGCGAGATAGGCTTGCAGGGCCGCCTCTGCGTCGTAGGTCCAGGGTTCCCCCGGACGGGTGGGTTTGGTGCTGCCTCTGATGCGGAAGATCGAGGAGCAGGGGACGCGGACGCGGATATTGTCGCGGGTCTGCGCCTCGATGTTGGGGTTCACACGGAATTGATCCTGCAGGTCTATCACTGCCCTGGGAATCTCGGCCCGCCCGGTGAAGATCACCCCGGGGCCGACCACTTTTTTGGCAACGGTGCCCTGGTAGAGGACGACGGCATTGTGTGGCTCGGTCACCAGCAGGCCGGGGCCGGTGCCGGTGAACGGATTGCCGGGGATGCGGGTCTGCAGCTCGCCGTGCTCCACGGTTATGACGGGGCGCGGGAAGGTGGACAGGAAACCGGTGAGCAGCTGCGCTGCCTGGCGACGGGACTGCTGCCGTTCTTCGGGGCTGAGCGGGAGGAGCTCCGGTGCCCAGTAGTACAGGATTCCCAGCATGAAGAGCGGGGGGATGAGGATGAAGTAGAGCAGCGGCAACAGCGCCCAGGTGATGCCGCGTCCCTCGTTGAAGAGCAAGAGCCACCCCAGGATGCCGCCGATCGTGATCATGGTGAACATGAGGACGGGGATCGCGAACAGCGTCCATTTGGGCACTTGCATCAGCCTCAGCCAGGGCAGGTAGACCAGCGCTAACGGCAACACGAGTGCCAGCAACACGACGATGACGAGCGGCTGGGGGAAGAAATCCACCCAGAAGTACGCGATCAGGGGGCCGATCAGGGGCACGCCCAGCGTCAGCACAATCCGGATGCAGCGCGTGAGGTAGTCCACAAAAGTCCGGCTGGGCTCCAGGGGATGATGCAGCATGTGGCGTTGTATCAGGTATGTGGCGACGACATAAACGATCAGGACCAGCAAGCGTACGTTGGGCATGGGTCATGCTCCTTGCAAAGGATGCGCTTTGTCTGGCATTAATGTAGCACAAAAGTGAAAAAAAGGAAATGGCTTGTGGTATAATCTAAACATATGGAACTCAAAGAGATCGTCACCCACCTGCGTCAAATACCGCTGTTCCAGAACTTGCGGCCGGACCGCGACGCCCGGGACGAGCGACTGCTGTATCTCGTGGCGGAAAAAGTCCAGGAGGCCGAGTACGCGCCTGGCGACTCGCTTTTTGAGCAGGGCGAGCCGGCCGACCGCCTGTACTATGTGCTGCGCGGGCGGATTCAATTGACGGCGTTTGGCCCTGATGGCTCGCGGCTGGACCTGGGGTTCAAACAGCCGGGGGACTCCTTTGGCGTCGCCAGTCTCTTCGTCGGCGATTTCCATGACGCCTCGGCGGAGGCCTACACGCCGGTAAGGGTTCTCTACCTCACACACGACGACTTCATGCCGTTGTTAGAGCAGCATTCGCGCCTGCGTCGTTTGCTCAATGTCCCCCCCGATCTCCAGCGCCAACGGCATTTGCCCCATTTCTCGTGGATGCGCCCTGAAGAGGTCGCGATTCTCGTCGGGCAGCGCCATGGCATCGAGCTGGTGCGCCGGACGCTGTTGCCGGCGCTGGGGTTAGTGGCCGTAGTGGCGCTGGCTTTCGTGCTCGTGCCGACGCAGTTGCAAGCGCTAGAATCACAAGATGAGATCTGGAATCCGCTGCCCTGGCTGATCTTTCCGGCAGTGGTGTTTGGCCTCTGGCTGGGGTGGAACTGGCTGGACTGGCATGACGACCGTTTCATCCTCACGACGCAGCGCGTGATGCACATCGAGCGCAAAGGCCCCTTTGGCAGCATGTCCGAGGAGGCTTCTCTGGACGACATTCAGGACGTCCTGGAAGTAAAGCCCAACGTGCTCGCCAACTTTTTCGACTACGGCGACATCATTTTGCACACGGCGGGCGGCACGGTTAAAATTGACTTCACCGAAGTCTATCGTCCTGCGGTGTGGCGGGAGGCCATCCTGCGCGAGATGGGGCGCATCCAGGCGCGGCGGGTCGTGCGGCTGCGCGGAGAGACGCGCGTGCTGCTGGAAAACCGTCTGCACCTCGTGCCGCCGCAAGAACCTCCTGCGAAAGTGACGCCCCAGATTGAGTCGCCTTCGAGCCTTAAGTTTTTCGTCAGCACCGTCAGGGAATTGCTTTTCCCTGCCAGTTGGGTCGAATCCCCTGATGGGCAGACGATCAAATGGCGCCGTTACTGGCTGCCGGGCTTCATCCGTTACTGGTGGGTTTCGACGCTGTTCCTGCTCGCCACGGTGGGGGGGCTTTGGTGGGCCACGAGGCAAGTGGACGAAAATCCGCTCCTGGTCGGCGGTTGGCTGGTGTTGGAGATGATCCTGTTGGGCGTGGTGATGTGGTACATCGAGGACTGGCGCAACGACTTCTTTGAGATCACGCCCTCGCACATCATCCATGTGGATCGCAGACCGCTGTGGGGACGGCTGACCCGTCAGGAAGCGCGCCTCGATCGCATCCAGAACATCACCTCGGACGTGCCGGGGCTGTGGGCGCGGATGTTCAAATACGGCACCGTGACCCTGGAGACGGCCGGGGCGACGGGGAAGTTCGAGATGGAGTTTGTGCGCGACCCTGAGCGTGTGCGCGCGGAGATCGCCCGTCGGCAACAGGAATTTCGCCGGCGTGACCTCGCCCGGCAGGCCGCCCAACGGCAGGACGAGCTGCTGAGCTGGTTCGCGATCTACGATTCCCTGCGCCATGGGACGCTCACGCCGGACTCGCCGGATGAGACGACGCCTGGCGGGACGGACGCGGTTTGACCTCAGCGCCGTCCTCGATTTGAAGACCCATCCATGAGGCGTGGGTGAAATGACATTTAAGGGTGGAGGTTGGATTTGGCAGTATTACCGGTGATTACAGTGGGGGATCCGCGTTTGCGGCAGCGCTCGCGGCCCGTGGAGCATATCACGCCGGAGGTGCAGCGGCTGATTGATGACATGATCGAGACCATGCACGCCAATGACGGCATCGGGCTGGCGGCGGTGCAGGTCGGCGAGCTGCGGCAGATTGTCGTGATCGAAGTCCCGGCGGATGAGAAAATCCCCGGCAGCGGGCAACGTTATGTCGTCATCAACCCGGAGATCGTGCGCGCGTCGCAGGAGGAAGAAGTGGGCCTCGAGGGCTGTCTGTCGGTGCCGGGCTATGCGGGGGATGTGGCGCGTTCGGTCTCCATCTTCGTGCGGGGCCTGGATCGGCGCGGGCAGAAACTGCGGCTGCGTCTCAACGGCTTCATGGCGCGCGTGTTCCAGCATGAGATTGATCACACGCGCGGCGTGCTGTACATTGACCGGCTGGTCGCGCCGGATCGCATCTGGCAGGTGAAAGAGGGCACCGAGGAGCACGTGGAGCAAGAGGGCG
>JAGPHL010000095.1:4979-10392 GCA_018055515.1 Anaerolineae bacterium | reverse complement strand
CCTATGATTCTGGGCGCAGTTGCTTGTGTCTCCTGGCCGTGACTCGTTTCCAGGGTTAGCCGCGAATTCTCACCGTTTCTCTCTCGCTTCCGGCTCGCTTATGCGCCAGTGGAGGGCGAGACGGTGTCCCCGGAGCTGCGGACGGTGACACGCGGTTCAGACCCAAGGCCGTCTGAGTGCTCTCAGGATTGCGGCAGGCGTTGGTTGATTTCCTTGAGCATCTCTTCCGCCTTCTCTTGGGTCAGGCCGAATTGCGCCGCTTGCGGCATGGCGACCAGTTTGGCGATCGTCAGGCCTTTGAGCATCATCGCCATCGGATGGGTGGTGACGCCGGGAGCGTATTGCTCCACGACAGCCCTGGCCTGCGGGATCTCCAAGAGCTCGCCTACGGTGGTATTCATGGTCAGTTTCATTGAAAGCCTCCTGATATTGGGTGAGATAGGCTGCGCTTGCCGGCCTCAGCCTTCCATGTGGGTCGCGGTGCCGTGAAATAGCTCCACCCCCTGCGTGAGGATGACGACCTGCGCGATCAGCAGCCAGACAAAGAACAGGGTCAAGACGAGCGCGGCCCAGTTGAGGATGGACGGCAACTGGCTCTGCAGGTTCTTGAGAATCGCGCTCACATCATCCAGAGAGGATTGGGAACGGAGCACCATCGTCTGATACTCTTGCAGGCTGCTCGAGATCTGTCCGATGCTGGTGGACATGGTGATCAGGTTCCCCTGGATGGCATCCAGGTTGTCCTCCGTGGCGCTGAGGCCGGCCGACGTTTCGACGAAAGTAGCGGGCAGGTCCTCCAGGCTGGCCGCCAGCTCCCCCAGGGAGTCGGCGAGCGGCTTCTTCGGACTGTAGGGCGCGCCCGGCGGCCCGAGCAGCCCCCCGATCAATGGCGCCTCGCTGACCACGGCTCGAAAAGTCTCAAGGGATTGGATGGTGTCTTCGAGCACTGCGGCGGCCTCCTGGGCCGTTTGAAGCGACGCCGTAGCGGCTTCGAGGGTGGCGGGCAGCGTCTCTGAGAGGACGGCGCTGGCGTTAGCGATGACCGGCTGGCTCTCCTCCACCGTATTGGCGGTGGTGTCGAGCATCGCCGAGAGCGCATTCACGCCCTCGACGGTAGCGCCGAGTGCCTGCACAGTGGTCTCCATGACGCTTTTGCTCGCGCCGATATTGCGGTCGAGCGTGTCGAGGGTGGCATTGAGGGCGACGGTCGCCCCTGGTTTGGCGATCCATACCAGCGTCAGCCCCAGCAAGCCCAGGAGAAGCCCCAGGATGCCGGCAATCATGACCAGCACACCTAGAATTCGACGCATCAGGCTCATAGTCCCTCCTTGAAGCAGTGAAAGCTACCCCATACCTGGATACAGCACAACTAAATTCAGTATAGGGAGAGTAGCCAATTCGTCAAATCAGGCTTACGCAAGGCTCTGAATTTTAACCACCAGGGGTGCAAGGTGCGCCGAGAAAGTCATCCAAAACCATCTCGAACGCACCCCGAAAAGACGAATCGGCTTGTGATGGAAATCCTGAAGATGCAGGCGATCCGTGCTTGCTCTCAAGCGTTACTGCGCGCTGACTTCCCCGTTTGCCGCGAGAGGACCTGGAACACCGTCAGCAGGGCCACGAACAACCCCACCAGCCAGAGCGGAATGACTTCCAGGGAGAACTGCCGCGCCAGGACGCCGGCGATAGCGGGGACGATAGCGCCTCCCAGGCCGCCGCCGGCGATCTGCATCCCGATGGTGTTCGCCGCGAAGCGCTCGCCGACGCGCTGGCTGGTGCCTGAGACGAGCGCGGGGAAGATCGGCGCGATGGCAAAGCCGCAGACTGCCACGGCGATGAGGTTGGCAACGGGGGCCGGGTTCCACAATAAAAGGAGGACGCCTCCCAGAGCCGCGCTCAGACTGCCTCTGACGAGGGTGTTAGCGCGGACGTGTCGCGTATAAAGTCCTGCCAGCACCCGCCCCACCGTGAACATCGCCCAGTAGCTGCCCGTCCAGAAGCCGGCGGCGGTGGGATCCACCCCGCGCGATTCGGTGAGGAGGGTGTACACCCAGGTGCCCAGGGTGACCTCAGCGCCGGTGTAGAACAGGAACAGCAGCACGCTGAGCCAGACTCGCGGCTGACGCAAGGTCTCGCTCATCGGTGTCTTGTAATCCGTGAGGCGCTGCTGCGGCTGCTCCACCGTCGGGGAAGTCTCCTCCTGGTTCCACATGGAGAGCGTCAGCGCAAAGCCCGTCGCCAGCAGCAGTTGGAAAATGCCGACGATGCGGTAGCCGGCGCGCCAGGAATTGAGCGAGGTGAGGGCAAACGTCATGATGATGGGGCCGAGGGTCACGCCGATGCCGTAGCTGGCATGGAGCCATTGCATCAAGCCCTCGCCGAAGTGTGCGGCGACGTAAGTGTTGAGACCGGCGTCAATGGCGCCGGCGCCGAGGCCCGCCCCCAGACCCAGGGCGACCATCGAGGCCCAGTTTGGCACGAGGGTATCGCCGATGAGGACGCTGCCGGTCAGCGCGCAGCTGATGGCCAGGACGCGCCCTACGCCCAGCCGCGAGATGAGGAAACCGCTATAGAAGCTGGAAAGCATGTAGCCGGCCGTGCTGACGATGAAGATGGCGCCGACGGTATTCAGCGGCACTGAGAAGCTGGCGCGGATCGAGGGGAGCGCCACGCCAAACAGGCCGTCAGGCATGCCCAGCGAGATGAAGGCGATGTACGCCAGAATGATGAGGCCGAGTCGCGGTTGGGCTTTGATGCGGTTGGCGAGATTCATAGGTATCGTGATTCCTGTCCTTGTTGAAATGTCGGCTGCCGCCAGGAGTTGTGACACCCGGCGGCTTCCAAAATTTTATTATAACACAAGGCTGATGCCGGCCTTCCAGGAAGGTGACGGCGGCAGACCCACAGCCGGTACAAAAGCCTCGCGGCGGGAGCGTTCTCGCCGCGAGGCCTCTCCGAGCGTGCGCCGGCTTCAGGCGAACAGCTTTTCCATTCCCACGGGGGTGTAGGGCTTGAGGATCACGTCCTTCGCCCCCCCTTGCAGCAGTTCGGTGGCCCGTTCGGCCCACAGCCGCGAGGCGACCACCACGGTTTTTCCGGCGCAGCCGGCTTTGCGTAGCCGACGGAGCACGTCCAGGCTATCGGCAGCGGCGAGGGCGTTATCGAGCACGATGACATCGTAAGCCTCAGGGGCACCCTCGAGCTGGCTGGCGCGTGTCACCTGGTTGCCGGCCTGTTCCAGCGTTTGGACGGCGAAGGCGCTCCACGCATCGTCATCATCGAGAAGCAGGATCCGCTTGCCTGCCGGCAGCGCTGCCGCTGAGGCGGTACCCGGCGCGGCGGCAGGGAGACGCATCTCGAAGCAGGCGCCGCCCTCCGGCAGATTGCGCGCGTAGATGTCGCCTTCGAGCTGTTTGAGGATCTGCAACGCCGCGGAAAGCCCCAGGCCCGCGTGCGTCGTGCCCTTTGTCGTGTAGAACGCTGCCCAAATCTTGTCCAGCGCTTCCTCCGGAATGCCGGGGCCGTTATCGGCGATGCTGACGGCGACGGTGTTGCCTTCAGCCGGCGCGATGGAGATCGTTATCTGCGGCGCGGCGACCCCTTCTGTGGCTTCCACTGCATTCTTCAGCACATAAGTCAGGGCGCGTCCGAGATGGGTGGTATCCGCCAGCACCAGCGGCGTGTTGGGGGCGATGGCGAAGCGCACCCGGTCAGGCTTCAGCCCCAGCTGTGTGACGGCGTCCTTCACCACATCTTCAAGGAGCGCCGGGCGCGGGCTTTGTTCGCGGGCGGGGCCGATGAGATGCTCTTTCACGTCCATGATGAGCCGCGCGCTCTGCGCGATGATGTCCAGATCCTCGCCCATGGACTCGACGCGCAGCGGATCCACGCTCGCCAGATCTTGCAGATCCTGCCGTAGCCGTTCGACGCTGGCGGTGATCGGCAGAGCCTTGTTGCCGATCCAGTGAATGGCCTCCAGCGTCGCGGTCGCGAGCGCCTCATAGGTCTTGGTGCGGACGATTTCCGCGTGGGCGGCTTCCAGTTCGCGGAGCAACTGCGCATTTCGCAGCGCCACCGCCAGCTGATCCGCCATCGCCTGCAGGCTGGTGATGTCGTAAGCGCTGAACGCTTGTTCCTCGACGCTCTGCACCGTCAACGCGCCGATGACCGTCTCACCCACGATCAGGGGCAGCGCCATCTCCGAGCGGGTGTGCGGCAGATAGGGGTTTTTGAAGTGGACCGGCTCCTCGCCCACATCGAGCGCGATGCGCGCCTTGCGCTGGCTGATAGCGCTGCCGATCATGGAATGCCCGCCGACGCGCAGTTTGTGTCCCTCGGCGACCATGCGCTTGCCGGCCTCGCCGTGACCGGCGCGCAGCACGGCCCATTCGCCGGCCTCGTCGAGCAGGAAAATGCCGGCGTAGTAGAAGCCATAGGCGTCGCAGATGATGTCCACGGTGTTGTTGAGCAACACCTCCAGGTCGAGGATAGAGGTCACCTGCCGGCCCACTTCGGCGGCGGCAGCGAGCAGGCGGGTGCGGCGCTCAAAACGCGCCAGCAGGCGCTGATTCTCACGGTGCAGGCGGGCGTTGTGAATGGCGATGGCCAGCTGATCGGCCATGGCCTGCAGGCTGGTGATGTCGTCCTCGCTGAAGGCGGCCTCTTCCGTGCTCTGTACGGTGAGCGCGCCGATGAGCGTGTCGCCGACGATGAGCGGCAGCGCCATCTCGGAGCGCGTGTCGGGCAGATAGGGATTCTTGAAGTGCACCGGCTCCTCCCCCACGTCCAGGGCAATGAGGGCCCGGCGCTCGCCGGTCGCCCGTCCGATCATCGAGTGTCCATCTACCTTGAGCTTGTGTCCCTCGGCGACCATGCGCTTGCCGGCTTCGCCGTGACCGGCGTGCAACACGGCCCAGCTGCCGGTCTCATCCAGGAGAAATACCCCCGCGTAATAGAAGCCGAAGGCGTCACAGATGAGATCTACGGTAGTTTCGAGCAGGCGTTCGGGATCCAGAATGGAAGTGCTACTGCGGGCCACTTGCGCTCCGGCGTGCAGGAGCATGGCGCGACGTTCGGCAAGATTCTCGTCAGGCTTCTCAGGCTTCATTTTTCGTCCCCTTCTTTGTCCTCTTCTTCTAAAATGGTATGGACCAACTCCAGGAGTCCCGCTTCGCGCCCTTTGACGAAATACGCCCGGGCGCCCCGCGTGATGGCCTCCTTAGCGCGCTCCACCTCGTCGAAGGCCGTGAGCACGATCACCGGCAGGGCCGGCTGCCGGGCCAGCAGCTCGCTGAGCAGCTCCAACCCGGCGTCGGGATTATCTACCCCTTTCAGGTCCGGCATGTGGAGATCCACGATCGCCAGAGTGAAGGGCGCCTCTTCCAGGGCGGCCGTGAACCGCGCCAGACCGTCG
>JAGPHL010000095.1:1423-4879 GCA_018055515.1 Anaerolineae bacterium | reverse complement strand
TCTTCGGCGCGCCGCACTGCCAGCCGCAGGCGCTTGATGGGCCGTCCTTCCATCGCCTCCATCGCGTTTTTGATGAGATTGATGAACACCCGTTGGAGCTGGACGCGATCCGCCTGAACGGCGGGGGTCTCGGCGGCAAAATCGAAGGTGACGCTGTCCGCCGGGATGCCCATCGAGGCGACGGTTTCCCTGAGCAACTCCGGCAGAGAGAACGTCTGCACGCGCCGCTGCCGCGCCGGGCCGATGAGGTCCTCTTTGATGTTGAGGATGGCGCGCGCGCTGCCCTCGATGATGGCGAGGTCCTCCAGCATCGAGTCCACCGTTACCCCCCGGCGCAGCTGGCGCGGCGAGAGCGCCTCCAGGGCGCTGTGCACGGCTTCGACGTCAAAATCGTGTGCGGCGAGCTGGTCGGCGGCCTCACGCAACAGCGTGGCGTATTTGTGCTCTTGCAGGTCTGGCGGCATGAGCGCCAACAGTGCGTTGGCTGCTATGAGATATCGCGCCAGGTCCTCCCGAATGCGCGCGACGCTGCCCGGAATGGGCGCCGCCTTGTTCCCCACCCAATGGATCGCCTCGCCTGTTGCCAGCGCGATCGCCTCATAGGTCTTGGAGCGGAGCAGCGCCGCGTGGGCCTCTTCCAGATCGTGCAACAGCCGGGCGTTGTTGATGGCGACGGCGAGCTGATCTGCCAGCGTCTGCAGGGCCGTGATGTCGTCCTCGCTGAAGGCGTGCTCGTCCGTGCTCTGCACCGTCAGCGCGCCGATGACGGCGCCTCCAACGGTGAGCGGCAGCGCCATTTCCGAGCGCGTGAGGGGCAGTAGCGGATTGCGGAAGCGGCCCGCTTCCAGCTCCACGTCCAGCGCGATGCGAGGCTGGCGCGTCGTGATCGCGGCGCCGACCATCGAAGTGCCGTCGAGGGGCAGGTGATGGCCTTGCGCCAGCATTTGGGCGCCGGCTTCCCCCCGGCCGGCGCGGAGCACCGCGAGCCGGCTGTCGGCATCCACCAGAAAAACGCCCGCGTAGTAGAAGCCGAATTCCTCGCAGATGATGTCCACGGTGGCATGGAGCAGCGCATCGAGGTCGAGGATCGAAGTGATGTTCCGGCTGACCCGCGCCGCGGCTTCCAACAGCCGCGCCCGTCGTTGCGACTTGCTCAGCAGCTCCTGGTTCTGCCGGTTGAGGCGGGTGTTCTCCTCCAACGCCTGCGTGAGCTCGCGGACCTTCTGCTCCAGGCGTTGGACGACCATTCCCTGATATTCCGCGCGGTAGGAGTCGTCCTGAAGCTCTTCCCGTTCCCCACCCAGATACGCTTCGACGCGCTCCTGGAATTCGTCGGGATCAATGGGCTTGCTGAGGTAGCCATCACAGCCGGAGGCCAGCGCGCGTTCGCGGACATTCGCGCTGATGTCCGCCGTGAGCGCGATGACGGGGGTGTGCGGTAGCAGCGTCTTGAGGCGGGTGGCGACCTCGTAACCGGTCAGATAGGGCATGTGCAGGTCCACGAACACCAGATCGGGGTGGATTTCCGCCGCCAGGTCAATCCCCTGCAGGCCGTTTTCGGCCTCGAACACGGCATAACGGGGCGATAGCAGCCGCTTTACCAGCAATCGCACGGTGGGTGTGTCGTCAATGCACAGGATTTTCTTCCTGGGGCCGGTCTCTTCCATCAGCCTGAGCCTTTTGCCCGCTTTCCATGGAGCGGTTTATCTTAACGCATTTCTACCCTGAATTATAGCCCTGACTCCAGAGAGAATCAAGGCGCTCCTGGCGCGGGCATAAGCGCCCGTGTGGAGGGGCAACGTCGCGTAAGCCTGACGTGGGGGCGCGAGGGGGAAGCTCCATAACGTGACAAATGGGCAGCGAAAAACGGTAATTCGAGGCTTCCTTTTATATTAATTGGCTTTAGACTACACAAGCACTATGCTGGGTAATTCCAACGGTCGCCAGCCAGGGGGCGCCGGACGTGCTTCCCCGAGCGCAAGATCGTCATCCCTCTGCCGTACTGCAGGGCGCCGGGCCTGCTTCTGACCCCTCTTGAGGCGCGACCCAAAAATCCAGCCGCAAATCCGCAAATCATGGAGGAACTGAAGATGAGGCCGATGCGTGTGTTGCAGTGGGGATTGGGAGCGATGGGCAGCGGGATGGCCCGGCTGATGCTGGAGAAATCCGGCCTGGAGATTGTGGCGGCGGTGGATGCGCGCCCCGATTACGTCGGCAAGGATTTGGGCGAGGTGCTCGGCGTGGGCAAGACGCTCGGCGTCGCCGTGACCGACAGGCCCGAAACGGTACTGGACAAGGACGCCGTGGACATCGTCGTCATCGCCACGACTTCCTGGGTCAAAGAGCAGATGGCGGATCTCACCCGCATCATCACCGCCGGCATCAACTGCATCTCCATCGCCGAGGAGATGGCGGACGCCTGGGCGCAGAATCCCCAGCTGGCCGACGAGCTCGACGCGCTGGCGCTGGAGCACGGCGTCACGGTCCTCGGCACCGGCGTGAACCCCGGCTTCGTGCTCGACCTGCTGGTCGTGGCACTCACGGGCGGCAATCACACCGTCGAGCGCATTGAGGCCTCGCGCGTGAACGATCTCAGTCCCTACGGCCCCACGGTGATGCGGACGCAGGGCGTGGGCACGACGCCGGAGGCCTTCCGCGCGGGCGTGGCCGATGGTTCCATCGTGGGGCACGTCGGTTTCCCCGAATCCATCCACATGATCAGCGACGCGCTCGGCCTCGGCGTGGACCGCATCGAGCAGAGCCGCGAGCCGATCATCAGCCATGTTCGCCGCGAGACCCCGCACGTCGTCGTCGAGCCGGGGATGGTCGCCGGCTGCGCGCACATCGGCGTTGGCTATCGCGGCGATAAGGAAGTGATTCGGCTCATCCATCCGCAGCAGATTCACCCGCAGCTGGAGGCCCAGGACACGGGCGACTACATCCACATCTACGGCAAGCCGGAAATCCACATGGCCATCAAGCCGGAGATCGCGGGCGGCGTCGCCACGATGGGCATCGCCGTCAACATGATTCCGCACGTCATCGCTGCGACCCCCGGTCTCAAGCGGATGATTGACCTGCCTGTCCCGGCGGCGTTGATGGGCGAGAGTGCGTATAGCCGGAAGGCGTAGTAAGGCCGGAAGGCGTAGTAAGGAAGTAGGGAGTAGGGAGTAAGAAGAGGCTTACTACTGCCTTACTCCCTACTACCCAATTTTTGCGTAGCGAGGGAAAAGACATGAATAGTATTTCAAAAGGTACCTGGGTTGAAATCGAACAAATCGTGTTGAAACCGGAAGAGCGCGCGCCGTCGTTGCCGCCGGAGACGCAGGCCGTGCCCTACGTGATGCGCGTCTCCGGCTTTTTGCTGGAAGACGCCGACTTGGGGCAGGAGGTGCGCATTCGCACGCTCATCGGGCGCGAGCTGCGCGGCACCCTCCGGGTGATCAATCCCAGCTA
>JAGPHL010000095.1:0-1323 GCA_018055515.1 Anaerolineae bacterium | reverse complement strand
ATCACCATTTTCCAGGAGACATTCTATGACAATACACGACACATCCTACGCCGCCGTGATGGCGCGCAAAAACGAGATTATGAAGCAGTCGTTGGGCATTGATTACGACGACTACATCCAGAGTCCCATCGCCTTCGATTACGAGCGGATGCTGGCGGAAACGGGCTACACGATGGAGGACATCCGCCGCATTCAGCGGGAGACGAAGGTGGGCGACACGCCGCTCTTCGAGCTGCGCAACCTCACCGCCGCCGTGCGCCGCATCTCCGAGCCGGGCAAGGGCGCGACGATCCTGCTCAAGGATGAGGCCGCCAACGCCTCCGGCAGCTTCAAGGCGCGTCGGGCCGCCATCAGCGCCTATCAGGCGTGGATCAAGGGCTACAAGGGGATGATTGCCGCCACGAGCGGCAACTACGGCGCGGCGGTCGCCTCGCAGGCAGCGCAACGCGGCCTCAAGGCCATCATCGTCCAGGAGGTCTTTGATAGCCGGGGCGTGGGGCAGCCGGAAATCGTGGAGAAGGGCCGCAAATGTGAAGCCTACGGCGCGGAGGTGCTCAAGCTCTCCGTCGGGCCGGAGCTCTTCTACATGCTGCTGCGCACGCTGGAGGAGACCGGTTTCTTCAATGCCAGCCTCTACACGCCGTTCGGCATCCGCGGCGTGGAGAGCCTGGGCTACGAGATCGCGGAACAGGTGCGGGCGCGCTACGGCAAGGACCCCGACGCGGTGGTAATCACGCACGCGGGCGGCGGGAATCTCACCGGCACGGCGCGGGGACTGCTCCAGGCTGGCTGCGTCGGGACGCGCATCGTGGCCTGCTCGGTGGACTTGAGCGGCTTGCACATGGCCTCCGACCGCGACTTCAACCGCAAGTCGTTCACGACCGGGCACACGGGCTTCGGCGTGCCGTTCGCCACCTGGCCGGATCGCGTGGACGTGCCGCGCAACGCGGCGCGCAGTCTGCGCTACATGGACGAATATCAGCTGGTGACGCAGGGCGAGGTGTTCTACATCACGGAGCTGCTCACCAAGCTCGAGGGGATCGAGCGGGGGCCGGCGGGCAACATCAGCCTCACTGCCGCCGTCACGCTGGCGCGGCAGATGCGGGAAGACCAGATTGTGGTGGTGCAGGAGACCGAGTACACCGGCGCGGGCAAGCATCACAACAGCCAGCTGGCGTTTGCGCGTGCCAATGGCATCGAAGTGCGGCGCGGCGATCCCGCCGAGAGCGTCCCCGGCGTGAGCATCATCATCCCGGAGCGGCTGGCGCAGGTGCAGGGTCGCGTCCAGGACCTGGACAAACTCCGCCGTTCCTACCTCAAGAA
>JAGPHL010000094.1 GCA_018055515.1 Anaerolineae bacterium | reverse complement strand
TGGAGGGCGATCCCGTCGCCATGCTCATCCTGCTGCACTTCGGCAAGCGTGCCTGGACGATGTATGCGGGTTCCTACAACCGGCAGCGCCAGGCCATGCCGACCTACCTGTTACAATGGGAAGCGTTACGGTATGCCCAAAGCCTGGGGTGTACCCTCTATGACATGTGGGGCGCGCCCGATGTGTTGAACGCCAGCGATCCGTTGTGGGGCGTTTATCGGTTCAAATCCAGCTTCGGCGCCACGTTGGTGTCGCATATAGGCGCTTTCGACTATCCTCCCCACCCGTGGCGCTATCGGATGCGGGTGATGTTCCATCCTGAACTCGCTGCGCTGCGGCATTGAGGTAGAGGCAAAGGGCGAGGGGACGCACGTGGGAAGGTGGGAAGGTGTGAACGTGCGAACGTGTCCACGTGTGAAGGTACGAACGTAAGTGAGAGTCGCTTTTTCACTGATTCGCTGACTGCTGACTCGCTGATCTCTATTTTCGAGGGGGGTATCCATGCGCATTCTTGTCACCGGGGGGGCGGGGTTCTTGGGCAGCGCACTGGCCAATGCCCTGGTTGCCGGCGGTCATGAAGTCCTGGCGCTGGATGATCTGAGCGCTGGCGACCCGACGCGGCTTGCGCCGGAGGTGCTGTTCCATCGCGGCTCGGTGCTGGATCGGCCCAAGCTATGGACGCTATTGCAGGGCGTGGATTGCGTGTATCACCTCGCGGCGCGGGTGCTCGTGGCGGAATCGGTGCTCTATCCGGCGGAGTACAACACCGTCAATGTTGGGGGGACCGTCTCGCTGTTGGAAGCGATGCGGGACACCGGGACGCCGCGCGTGATCCTGGCGTCGTCGGGGGCGGTGTATGGCCTGCAGGAGACGCAACCGGTGAGCGAGCAGACCCGTCCCAATCCCCGCTCGCCGTATGCCGTGAGCAAGCTCGCGGCGGAGTATTACCTGCACACCATTGGCGCGCTGTGGAACATCGAAACGGTGGCCTTGCGCATCTTCAACGCTTATGGGCCGCATCAAGCCTTGCCGGCCTCCCACGCCCCGGTGGTCCCCCGGTTTCTCCAGCAGGCCCTGGGCGGCGGCTCCCTGGTGCTGTTCCAGGACGGCCAGCAAACGCGGGATTTCGTGTACGTGGAGGATGTGGTCACCGCGTTGATGGCTGCGGCTACGGCGCCGGGAATCAATCGGCAGACCCTCAACATTGGCAGTGGGGCGGAGACAAGCATCGGCGCGCTCGCCGAGCTGGTGCTGCGGCTGACCCATTCCAGCAGCAACGTGCTGCGCAGTCCCGTGGTGGACGACGGCGTCGCGCGGTTATGCGCCGATCTCACCCTGGCTGAGCGCGTGTTGGGGTATCATCCACGCTATTCACTGGAACAGGGGTTGCGGCGGACCCTGGCTGAAGATCCGCGCTTCCGTCGCAAATGAAGCGGGTGCACTGGCGGGAAGTGGCGAGGCGCGTGGGAGCGCAGCTGGGGGAACAGTTGCGGCGTTGGTGGCCCCATCTCAAGGCAGCTGTCGCCTTCGTCGTGGAAATCATCAAACGCTCGGGACGTCACCGCATGACCATGTATGCGGCGGCGCTGTCTTTTTACACGATGCTCTCAATCGTGCCCCTGTTGCTTTCGGTGCTGGCCGTGGGTAGCCTGTTTATAGACGCCATTGAAGTGCAAAGTATCGCGTTGCAGGTCCTGGAGGCCCTGCTGCCGGCGACGGTGGAGCCGGTGCGCGTCAACATTGAAAATATCCTGCGCTACCGTGGCTCGGTGGGGGCGATTTCCCTGCTGAGCACCCTCTGGTCGGCCTCGGGAATCTTCGCCACCCTCGAATCGGCGATTAACGCGGTGTGGGAACGCCCGCTCCGGCGCACCTATTGGAAGCGACGGCTGATTGGCATCGTCTCCTTGATGGGGGTCGTCGCCTGGATTATCGTGGCCTTTATCCTTCAAACCTTGTGGCGCCTGCTGCCGCAGTGGTTCCCCTTCCTCGGCACCCTCAACCTGTCCCTTCCCCTTTGGGGAGAGCGCGGCCTGTCTTTCGCAATCATTTTGCTCTTCGACCTGTTGACCTACCGTTTTTTCCCGGCCCGTCCGGTGCGCCGCCGGGTCGCCTGGATGGTGGGGCTGGGGGTTAGCGTGGCCTGGGTGGTGATGCGCGACATCTTCGCGTGGGCTTTGAGCGTGGGGTTGTTGAACTACCCGCTGGTCTATGGCTCATTGTGGGTGGTGATTGTGCCGACGGTGTGGGCCTATTGGAGTTATCGGGTGCTGCTGCTTGGAGCAGAAACGCAGTCATACCTGGAAGAGCGCTATATTGCGCAGTTGCAGGAAGAATATCAGCGTTCGGCGTTGCAGGTGACGGCGTGAGTCGCGTCGCCACATCGAGAAAGTAGACAGGAGGTCACACGATGCTCATCACGAATGCCAGAGTTGCCACCTTGGGGCCAGAGCCGCGTCTCATCGAGGACGGCGCTTTGTATCTCGACGGGGACAAGATTGTCGCGGTAGACACGACCGCCGCGTTGCGAGCGCGCTATCCTGAGGCGGAGCGCTTCGACGCGGGAGGACAACTGGCGCTGCCTGCGCCTCTTTGCGGTCACACGCACTTCTACGGCGCGTTTGCGCGCGGTTGGGCTTATCCCGGCCCGGCGGCCACCCGTTTTGGCGAAATCCTGGAGCGCTTGTGGTGGCGGCTGGACAAGCTGCTCACGCCGGAGGATGTGCGCTATTCCGCCCTCGTCTGTCTGGCGGACGCGATCCGCCATGGCACGACGACCTTGATTGATCATCACGCCAGTCCGTTCGCCATTCCCGGCTCGCTCGATATTATCGCCGCGGAGGTGTTGCGGTCGGGCGTCCGCGCCAGCCTCTGCTATGAGGTTACCGACCGCGACGGGGAGGCGTTGGCGCAGGCCGGCATTGCCGAGAATGTGCGTTTCCTGCGGCGGATGCGCGCCCATCCGCACCCGCAACTGGCGGCTTCCTTCGGGCTGCATGCCTCGCTCACGTTGAGCGAGGCCACGCTGGCGGCCGCCGTCGCTGCCGCCGAGGGGCTGGAGACGGGATTTCACATCCACGCGGCTGAGGGGATCGAGGACGTGGAAGATAGCCTGCGCAAATCGGGGCGGCGCGTCATTCACCGGCTCCATGCGGCGGGGATTCTGGGGCCGCGCTCCATCGTGGCCCACGCCGTGCACGTGGATGAGAGCGAGATGGAGGTGCTGGCGGACACCGGGACGTGGGTCACGCACCAGCCCCGCTCAAACATGAACAACGCCGTGGGTACCGGTCAGGTGGAACGGATGCTCGCGCATGGCGTCAAAGTGGCGCTGGGCAACGATGGTTTCAGCAACAACATGTTCGCGGAGATGAAAGCCGCCTATCTCGTGCACAAACTGGCGCAGCAGGATCCCCGCGCCATGCCCGGCGACCTCGTCTTCCGGCTGGCGTTTGACGCCAACGCGCAGCTGGCGCGGCTCTTCTGGCCGCAGACGACGCTCGGCGTGCTCGAACCGGGCGCGACGGCGGATTTGATCCTCGTGGATTACCATCCCATCACGCCGTTGAGCGCGGGCAACCTCCCGTGGCACTTCCTCTTTGGCTACGAGGCCTCGATGATCACCACCACTATCAGCGCGGGGCGGGTGTTGATGCGCGACCGGCAAGTGCTGACGCTCGATGAGGAGGAGATCACGGCCCGCTCGCGGGAACTGGCGGCGAAACTGTGGCAACGCGCGCTATGACCCTGTCGCAGCAGCGCGTCTGGCGCGCGAATGGGCTGTTGCTGCTCGCTGCGGTGATTTGGGGCTTTGCTTTCGTCGCGCAGCGGGTGGGCATGGAGTACGTCGGCCCGTTCACCTTCAACAGCGCGCGGTTTGCATTGGGCAGCCTGGCGCTGTTGCCCTTGCTGGCAACACAGCGTCGGCAGCGCGCGGAGCCGCTCCCGTGGCGGGTGTTGGCGCCGGGGGGAATGCTGGCGGGTGTGGCGCTGTTTGCGGGCGCCTCATGTCAGCAGCTCGGCATCGTCACGACGACGGCGGGCAAGGCGGGCTTTATCACCGGGCTGTATGTGGTGCTGGTGCCCATCCTGGGACTGGCGCGCGGGCAACGGACGGGGCTGGGGGCCTGGCTGGGCGCCGGGCTGGCAGTGATCGGCCTGTATCTGCTCACTCTGCCCGCCGGCTCCGCTGCTTTCCGGCTCACGGCGATGACGCCGGGCGACCTGTGGGTGCTGCTTGGCGCCTGTTTCTGGGCGATTCACGTGCACCTCCTGGCGTGGCTCACCCGGCGGGTGGATCCGCTGCCCATCGCCGTGCTGCAGTTCATGGTGACGGCGTTGCTGAGCGGCATCGCGGCGGCGCTGTTCGAAACGCCGACGCTGGCGGGCCTGCATGAGGCGCAGTGGGCCATCCTCTACGGCGGGTTGCTTTCGGTGGGGATTGGCTACACGCTGCAGGTTGTCGCGCAACGGGACGCGCATCCGACCGACGCCGCCATCATCCTGAGCCTGGAGGCGGTCTTCGCCGTGATTGGCGGCGTGGTGCTGCTCGACGAGACGTTCACCGCGCGCGGGCTGGCTGGCTGCGCGCTGATGCTGGCGGGGATGCTGGTCTCGCAGCTCGTGACCCCGGCTGCCCGCGCGCCGCAATCTTGACGTAACATTCTCAACCCACAAGCCGCAGGAGAATCCCTGCGGCTTGTGGCGATGATCCCTGGCTCACGCTTCCAAATCGAACAACAAATCCGCCAGTTCCTCGAATAGATCTTCAAGCTGCGTCGCATTGGCCTCGGCGCGCGCGGCTTCGATGTCTTCCAGGAGCATTTCGAGCTCCTCCTGCACCTCTGTTTCGAGAGTTTCATCTTCGAGCAATGTCCGAGCGCGTTCTAACAGCGCCAGTTGCTCACCGGGGAGCGCGAACAGCGTTGCCGTCCACTCCTTAGCCTTCAGAATTTCGGTCTCGTTCATACGTTGCGCCGAAGCCTGGACGGTGATCGCCTCACTGCGTTTGGTCACGCGGTCTTGCGCCGTGACGTGCAGAATGCCGTCTACGTCCATGTCGAACTGCACGGTGACGCGCGCCGGCTCGCCAGGGGCTTCTGGCTTCAGGCCTGTGATCAGAAATTCTCCCAGCAGCGTGTTTTCTGAGGCAATCGGGTGTTCTCCCTGATAGACTTTAATTTTGATGGCGTCTTGATCGGGATACAACGTCTGGAACACTTCGGCTTTGGAGGTCGGCACGGTCGTGTTACGCCGAATCAAGGGCTGATACCGGTCGGGGACGTAGCGTCCCAGGTGCCATTCAGCGACTTCAATGCCCAGAGAATGGGGCGTGACATCCACCAGGATGGCGTCAATGGGTTCTCCAGCAATGATGGCTGCCTGCACGCTGGCGCCTAAGGCCACCACTTCTTCAGGGTTGAGGGTCATTTGCGGCTCAAGGCCGAGCCGATTGGCTACTAATTCCCAAACGGCCGGAATCCGCGAGGAGCCGCCGACCATGAGCACTTGCTGCAAATCTGCGGTGCTGATGTCGGCGTCTTCCAATACGCGGTCCACCGAGTACAACGTTTTGTCAATTAAATCGGAGATAGCCTCTACGAAGTCATGCCGGCTGATTTCGTACTCCAGGTGCAGCGGCACGCCTCGTTTTTCGGCGAGATACTCCTCCCTGACCCAGGCGAAAGGTTTGGATGAGAGCTCGATTTTTGCGTTTTCGGCTGCCCGCAGCAGGCGGGCCCAGGCGCGCCGATCTTGACGCAAGTCAATGCCGTGTTGTTCCTCGAAGGCCTTTGCCAGGATGATCGCCAATCGCTCGTCGAAGTCGTCGCCGCCCAAGTGGGTATCTCCATGGCTGGCCCGCACTTCGACCACGCCATCCATCATCTCCACCAGCGAAACGTCAAAGGTGCCGCCGCCCAGGTCGTAGACCAACGCCAGCTGATCCTGGCTTTTGTCGAGGCCGTAGGCCAGCGCTGCGGCGGTCGGTTCGTTGATGATGCGCCGCACGTTGAAGCCCGCGATCTCGCCCGCATCGCGGGTGGCCTGACGGGCCGCGTCGGAAAAATACGCCGGCACGGTGATCACCACGTCAGGGACTTCCGTGCCCAGGTTGCGTTCTGCAATCTGTTTGAGCTCTCGTAGAATGAAGGCGGAGATCTCCGCGGGCGTGAACTGACGTCCGGCGAGGGTGACGCGCTCTGCCGTTCCCATTTTGCGCTTGATGGAGCGCACGGTGTTTTCGGGATTGAAGATGTATTGGTTGCGCGCGGGAGTTCCCACCAGCCATTGCTGCTCGGCGCTATACGCCACCATCGAAGGGATGATGCGTTCCGCGCCATGAGGCAGGATGTGCGGCATCCCCTCTTTGACAATAGCTACGGCGGAGTTTGTCGTTCCGAGATCAATACCCACGATAGATGTATTCACAATTTTAACCTCCTCGGAAAATAGAGAGCCGTAAGTCGTGAGAAGAGAGTCGTCACAGCCTTCAATCACGGTTCACAGCTCACATTTTCGTCCCTGGTGGTGTGCCGCAGGAACATGTCAACTCCTCAGCAAAGAGAGCTTTCATCCTTGGCGGTGCACTGCAGGAACCTGTCAACTTCTCAAAAGCACGACTGCCTCAGGTCGGCTGCGGAAAACTTGATTTGTCAGGGGGGGCGGGCTTGTAGACCACCACCTCAGCAAAACGCAGGACGGCTTCTGCAGTGCAATAGCCGCGACGCTCTTCGGCGACGATACGTCCGGGTTCTGTCGCGCCTTCTGTCGTCGTCGCCACAACAACGTGCCGATAGGGATCGAAGAGCTCTCCCACCGTAGGGATGGGGGTGACCCCCTCGGCCTCCAGCAGCGCCAGCAACCGCTCACGGAGGAGTTGCAGCCCTTCCAGCCAACCCGCCAGCATGGCGCGGTCGGCCGGCGAGACCAGCTGCGCTTGCTCTGGCGTGAGGTTGGGAACCGTCGCGGCCAGATCCCGGCGCTGTAGATATCGCTCGCCGCTGCTGATTGCGTGATCCAGCCCGTCGAGCACCGGCAGCAACGCCATCAGCCATTCGCGGTGTGCAGCCGTTACCTGCGCTTGCACCAGCTGTTGCGTGGCGACCTGCAGCTGCCGTTGCTGTTCCTCCAGGAGTTCTACGGCTTTGGCCAGACGCTCGGCCTGTTCCGCTGCCAGGGTGTTGGCTTTGAATTGTGTTTTGCCCAGCTTATGGATTTCTTGTTCCAGCTCGGCCAGACCATCACCCCTTGTTTGGGTAGCCGCGTTGGTCTCGATGCCTTTTTCTAGCCGCTGAAGTAATTCACCCAGCGTCGTCCATACAGCACGATGCTCATTCATAGCTTAACCGGTCTGAAATCATCTTTGAAATCCGTGCGACCCAGATCGCCATATTGCTGAAGGGTGTGCCATACATCTTCGACATGGACGTCAAGATCGAATTTGCGCCGGCGCTTGCGCGGCTCCCATGGCAACGGCGGCTGGAAGAGGAACAGATCGGTTTCGGCCTGCGCTTCGGCGCTGCGTAATTTCTCGTAGGCCGCCCGAAGTAATTTGAAGGCTTCGGGCTGTTCTTCAGGTGGATACTGGCGCACCAATGCAAAATAAGCGCGCTTGACTTCTCGCACGGACGCACCCCGTTGCAGGCCCAGGACGGCATAGGGGTCGGTACTGTGCAAATCGGGCTGCAATTCGGGCCTGGATGGTGTTCCTTCAGGTACCTCAGTCATCTTCGCTATTTCAGTCATCTCAGAAACCGCCCACAAAATCCTCGTCAAAATCCTCGTCAAAATCTTCGTCGGGAGGGAAGGGGAAAGCATCGCCGCCTGGAAACGGCATTGTCAACAATATGTTCAGCAAAGCAGCCGGTATGTCCAGGAATTCCCGGGCTCGGGCCAGCTTTTCTAGCAAATTCGTATCCTGTTCATGGCGGGCAATCTTATCCGCCTCACGCCAATGTTTACGGGCTTCGGCAGTTTTCCCCTGACGCAGGGCTAACATCATGAGTCCCAGATGGGCTTCTCCCGCTGGTTCGCCGGCGCTGAGCGCCTGCTCCAGATATACCTGCGCCTCCGCGTAGGCCGGGGAAGTGAGGAGGATGTTCCCAATCATAAGGTTCAGCGGCGTTTTTGAAGGAACTTTGAAAGTGGCCCGCTCTATTATTTTTTGCAGCAACGCACTTTTACCCAGGAGAATTAGCTGCTTGGCCAGCTGGATATAGAAGTCAGAGGAAAGTGAGGGCCGCGACCCTTCAATCTCCTCTAGCGTGCTCCAGAACTGGGCTTCTGACACTTCCTCCAGCTGAATTTCACAGATGAGGACGAGCGTTTCCTCATTGTTACCGGCGCGTTCAAGCGCCTTTTTCATGTAGGCCTGCCCCTCGGCAGTGTGTTTCAAATGGAGATGGGTGCCTCCTAAGGAGGCTAAAATGCTGGCATTGTCGGGCTGAAGCTGGAGGGCTTTTTCATACAACTCGAGGGCCACTTCCGGCTGCATTCCCATTCTGAACCGGGCTTGTTCAATATAGTAATTTACGAGTTCATTCCGCGCGATTTCGTTTTGGGGGTCCACCTGTAACGCCAACAGCCAATATTGCTCCGCCCGGCGGATGTCCCACCAGTAGCCGCCCTCGACGATTGCTTCAGCCATTTTCAGCAATGCCGGAACGTAGGTGGGGTTCTTTTCCAAAATCCGCTGCAGTTCATTTTCGGCTGCCCACAACCGCCCATCATCGAGCAGGCCTTCTACTAGCATCATGCGCGTTTCCAGGTTGTCTGGATCCCACTTGACGGCGGTTCGATATACTTGTAAGGCGGCGTCGTATTCTTCGGCCTTGACGTAGGCCTCGGCGGCGCGTCGCCAGAGACGGGCGACCTGTGCATCGGAAATGGTATCGGGATGGTCGGCCCGCCGCGGACGGCGGCGCAGCGCCTCGCGCCAGGCTTCAGCTGCCGCAAGGAAGTCTTCCGCCCGTTCGTAGGCCAGCGCGCGATTGTAGGCCAGACGGAAACTGTCTTCCCCTACCTGCGTGGCTTTTTCCCAATCGCGTTGGGCCGTGCTCCACTGGCCGGCTTGCGCGGCCTGATACCCGTGGCGTTGATAGAGATACGAGAGCAACTCCCGCAGCGATTTCTCCGTCGGTCGGTACTGAAGCGCTTCTTCAGCGGCGCTCAAGGCGCTGTTAAGGTCTCCTGCCTGCGTGGCATCCTCTGCGAACCGCTGCAGCGCCTCGGCCAGATTGTCACGGAGATGGGGGGTGTTGACGCCGGCTGCCGCGGCGGTGCGCCATTCCTCTATCGCCAGGGGCCAATCTTCAGCGTGTGCGGCGAGGACGCCCAAATAGTAGTGCGCCAGGGCAGTTTCCATCGGCGAACCCGGCGCTATGAGGGTTTGTTGCAGCAGTTCCCGCGCCGTCTCAAATTCTCCCCGATCCAGCGCTACCAGGCCATGCCAGAAAGCCGGAGCATGGGCCGAGAGCGCATACGGACGTCGTCGGAAGGCGGCGGCGTCTTGTAACCTGGCGCGTTCTTCAGGGGTAAGGGTGGCCCAAACAGCATCCGCGGAGGGATCCTTGCCCTGTTGCAACAAGGCCAGCGCCAAAGGGTAGGCCGCCCGGCTGGCAAACTCGCCTGTCCCCTGATGGGCAGAACGGTAAGCCGCGATTGCAGACTCCAGATCGCCCTGGCGGTGCGCTGCCAGCCCGAGGTGAAAATGATACCGCGCCTCGCCGGGGTCCAGTTCAATGGCGCGGCGCAGGTCCTTCAATGCTGCCTGGACGTCAGCAGAGTGCAACTTACGATAAAAGTCCTGGATGCCGCGCCGAAAATAGGCCTCGGCCAGCGCCTCTGTGGGCAGTTTGGTCGGCGCCTGTCGTCTTACCTTTTCCCACCTTTCGATGGCGCGAGTATAATCCCCGCTTTTGAAAGCCTGCAGGCCATTGAGGCGCAGAGCATCGGCGCTCTGAGCGCTGTTTTGCTTCTGTTTTGAACGTTTTCCCATTCCGTGTCTGCTGTTTCTGTCGAGCCTGTTGCCCGGTCACCGCCAAGTCCACTTCAGCGGCTAGTTACGTCATCCACGTTGGCTTCAAAGTCCCTTCCTCGTTGCCGGATAACAGGTCAAACGATTACATTGCTAACAAATTCTATTATACCATACTCGTGAACATTCAGCGAAGTTGACACGTTCCTGGGGCACACCACTGAGGACGCAAATGTGGGTTGGGAGCTGTGATCGTGATCGAAGGCTGCGACGGCTCTCTTCTCACGGCTCACTGCTCTCTATTTTTCGAGGAGTTGCCATGTTCCTGCGGCACACCACCGAGGAGGAAAATGACGTGGGCACGGATTCTATTTTCCGAGAAGGAGGCTGCGTGAGCCGGGCGCCCGGCTCACGCAGCCCTGTGCCGAGGGGTC
>JAGPHL010000093.1:9150-10485 GCA_018055515.1 Anaerolineae bacterium | reverse complement strand
GACAAGCCCGTCCTCAGCGAGTACTGGCTCCTGCCGGAGTTGCCTGTCGGCGAGGTGCTCCCCGACCGTTACGAGATGGTGATTCCTGCCGACTTACCTCCGGGGACGTACCCGCTCTTTGCGCTGCTTTACGCGCCGGATTCGGGGCAGCGTTTGCCCTTGATGACGGGCGCGGATCGCCTGTATTTGGGTGATTTCAGCTGGCCGTGAGTTGCGAAGGGCGCAGCTGTCCTTTTTGAAAATATTGCTTATACTAATTATCAAAGGTTCGTGGCTTTCGGGGATCCCTGAAAGTATCTCGTCAGGAAAGGAGTTTCCGCAATGGTCGCGTTGACAACTACGTATCTGGGGTTGCCGCTGCGCAGCCCAATCGTGCCCTCGGCTTCGCCGCTCTCGCGTGATGTGGAGACCCTCCAGCGCATGGCGGACGCCGGGGCGGGCGCTATCACGCTCCATTCGCTGTTCGAGGAGCAAATTGAACACGAGTCGCAGTTGCTCGGCAGCGTTCTGGATCAGACGCAATTTATCTACGCCGAGTCGCTGGACTTTTTCCCCATGCTGACCGAGTTCCGCCGGGACGAGCGGGAGTACCTCAAGCTGCTCGAAGCGGCCAAGTCGGCGGTGGATATTCCCATCATTGCCAGCCTGAACGGGTACAGCGCCGGCAGCTGGACGCGCTACGCCCGTCTCTTTCAGGAAGCCGGCGCGGACGCGGTAGAGTTGAACATCTACTACCTGCCGACTCATCCACGGGTCACCGGCGCCATGGTGGAGGACATGGTGGTGGAGGTCCTGCGCGAGGTCAAGGCGCAGGTGCAGATTCCGGTGGCGGTGAAGCTCAGCCCTTATTTCAGCGCCATGGCGTATATGGCCAAACGCCTGGAAGAGGCCGGCGCTGATGGCCTGGTGCTCTTCAACCGCTTCTACCAGCCGGACCTCGACATCAAGGCGCTGGAGACGAAACGCACTTTGACCTTGAGTACGTCGGCGGAACTGCTGCTGCCGCTGCGCTGGATCGCCATCCTTTACGGTCAAGTGCAGACGTCGCTGGCGTTGACGACGGGAGTGCACACCGCGGAGGACGTCGCCAAGGCGCTGATGGCGGGCGCGGATGTGGCGCAGGTGTGCTCGGTGCTGTTGCGCGAGGGCGTGAGCAAGATCACGGAGCTGCTCAGCGAGCTGGCGATCCTCATGTCCGCGCGGGGCTACCGATCCGTCGAAGAAATGAAGGGCATTTTGAGCCACAAAAACACGCCCAATCCCGAGGCCTTTGAACGCGCGAACTACGTCAAGCTGATAGGACAGTAGAAGCGAGAGAGCGGGAGAGGAGGAGAG
>JAGPHL010000093.1:5596-9050 GCA_018055515.1 Anaerolineae bacterium | reverse complement strand
GGGGGACATCATGAACCAAACTGTATTCTACACCGGAAAAGGGGATCGCGGGGACACGGCCCGCCTGGGAGGAGAGGGGCGGTTGCCCAAGAGTGACGCGCTCCTTGACACCATCGGCGCGATGGATGAGGCGACCTGCGCCATCGGCGTGGCGCGCGCGCAGGCGCAGCTGCCGGCGTTGCAGGCCGTCCTCCCCGAGGCGCAACGCCGTCTCTATCGGCTGATGTCGCACCTCTCCGCGACGCCGGCGTTGCGCGCGACCTATAGCGGCGTCACCGAGGCGGACGTGGCCTGGCTGGAAGGCCAGATCGCCCAGTTGGAGACGGATTTGCCGCCATTGCGGGAATTCGTGGTGCCGGGGGACTCGCTTGCGGGAGCGGCTTTGCACATGGCGCGAGCCACGGTGCGCCGGGCCGAGCGGCGGCTGGTGGAATTCACGGAGCTCGAACCCGGCATCGGCGCGCCGAACCTGGCCTTTGTGAACCGGCTTTCCTCGCTGTTGTTTGTGGCGGCGTTGCGCGAGGATCAGCTCGCGGGGCAGACGCTTACCCTGGCGCGGAGTTGAGGCGCGGGAGTTTTGAGCATGGGATGAGCGCCGGGTTTGCCCTATGGCTGCTTTGAGGTATCATGAGACCCGCATTGACACCCTGCGGCGTGAATGACGTTTGTGATTAAATCCAGGAATCACTCAAGAATTAGTAAGAGTAAGGAGGTTATGCGATGTACATTCTCGATATCACCGGGCGCGAAATTTTGGATTCGCGGGGCAACCCCACGGTTGAAGTTGAAGTCGTTCTCGAAGATGGTACCTGGGGGCGGGCGGCGGTTCCCTCCGGCGCTTCGACCGGCTCGCGCGAGGCGTTGGAGCTGCGCGATGAGGACGCCGGACGCTATGGCGGCAAGGGCGTGTTGAAGGCCGTTGACAACGTCAACGAGGTCATCGCGCCGGAACTGATCGGCTGGGACGTGACCGACCAAAAGGGCATTGACAACTTCATGATCGCGCTGGACGGCACGCGGACCAAGTCCAAACTGGGCGCCAATGCCATCCTCGGCGTCTCCCTGGCGGTCGCGAAGACGGCGGCGAACTATTTGGAAATGCCGCTGTATCGCTACATCGGCGGGACTTACGCGCACCTCCTGCCGGTGCCGATGATGAACATCCTCAACGGCGGAAAGCACGCGGTGGACGGCCCCGATTTCCAGGAATTCATGGCGATGCCCGTCGGCGCGCCGACCTTCGCCGAGGCGCTGCGCTGGGGCGCGGAGACCTATCACAGCCTCAAGGCGGTGCTCAAGAAGCGGGGATATGGCGTGGGCATCGGCGATGAGGGCGGATTTGCTCCCAGCCTCAAAACGAACGAGGAGGCCATCGAGGTGATCCTGGAGGCCATCCAAAAGGCCGGTTACGAGCCGGGCAAGGACATCTGGATTGCTATGGATCCTGCCGCTTCCGAGCTCTACGAGGACGGCAAGTACGACCTCAAGAAGGAAGGCCGCGTGCTCACCAGCGAGCAGATGGTGGATTTCTACGCCGCCTGGGTAGAGAAATATCCCATCATCAGCATCGAGGACGGGCTGGCGGAGGACGATTGGGAGGGCTTCAAACTGATGACCGCGCGCCTCGGCGGGCGGATTCAGATCGTGGGCGATGACCTGCTGGTGACCAACACCGAGTACATCGTGCGCGCGATCAAGGAAAAAGCCGCCAACTCGGTATTGATCAAGCTCAATCAGATCGGCTCGCTCACCGAGACCATCGCCGCGATTCAGATGGCGCAGCGGCACGGGTGGACCGCGGTGACCTCGCATCGCTCCGGCGAGACCGAAGACGCCACCATCGCCGACCTGGCGGTAGCGCTCAACACCGGCCAGATCAAGACCGGCGCGCCGTGCCGTTCGGATCGGGTGGCCAAATACAATCAGCTCCTGCGCATCGAGGAAGAGCTGGGTGAAGAGGCGGTGTACGCCGGCATGGCCGCGTTCACCAATCTGGGCCAGTAGGGCGAAAAAGCGGGGCAGTGAAAAAGCGCGTCAGCGAGCCGGAATTCCGGCTCGCTGATTTTTTATGCCAATGGATTGACGCGGATGGAATCCCCTTCAACAAGCCTGGAGTGTCAGCCGGGGGATTGTCCGCCAGCCGGGCGGCCTTCGCGCGCCGCCGCAAAGAGCTACTGCGGACGCCCGAAATCGGCGATGAAATAGTAGCTGCCCAGATGATTGGGCACGACGGCGATGCCGATTTCCGTCACCCAGGTGCTCAGGATAGTGCGGCGATGCCAGTCATTGGGCGGGACCTCGTCCATCCACCAGAAGACGGCCTGCTGCGGCGTCTGGCTATACACGATGCACTCCGCCGCGCCGACGGCAGGATACCCGGCGCGGAGCACCCGCATCTTGACGGTCGAGCCATCCGAGCCGGTGTGATTGCAGGAGCCGCGCTGTTGACAATCCAACCCGTGGAGATAGGCCGCCTGCGCGAGCGTGTCGTTCCAGGTGAAGGGGCCCAGCCCGGCGGCAGCGCGCTCGGCGTTGATGCGGGCGAAGACCTCGGCGGGCCAGCCGGCAATTTCCGCGGGCGCGGTGCTGACCGCCGGCGGCGCGGCGATCGGCGTGACGGCGGCGACGGGGGTGTCAACGGCGACCGGCGCGGGCGTGGCCGCGCTCGCCGCGGCGGAGACGACGACAGGCGGCGCGTCAGTGGTGGGCGGGGCCGCGGCCACCTCGATGGGGACCTCCAGCGGCAGGACCAACGCCTGCCCGAGGTGGAGCACATCGGCGTCGGTGAGCTCGTTCACGGCGACGAGGGCGACGAAATCCAGCCCGAACTGCTGGGCGATGTCAATGACCGTGTCGCCGCTTTGGACTTCATACACGGTCCAGAATGGCGAAGCGCCGCGCCAGGCGTCGGCCGCGGGAATTTCGAGCGTCTGCCCGGCGTAGAGCGTGGTGGAGCCGCCCATCTGGTTCGCCAGCTGAATCGCCGCCATGGGCAGGCCGTAGTGCATCGCCAGCGCCAGGAGCGTGTCGCCCGGTTGGACGGTGTAGGAGGTGCTCGCCGGCGTCGCGACGACGGTGGGGCTTTCCGGTAAGAGGGTGGTGGGCGCGGCGCCATCGCTGCCGGCAGTGCTTTCCGTGAGGATTCCTTCGCCTTCACGGGGCGCCGGCGTCGGCGTGATGGTGGGCAGGTTCAGATAGGTGAGCGTGGCGGTCGGAGCGGGTGCGGTGGCTTCTGCCGTGAGGGGCACCGATGACGTGAGTGCGGCTTGCTGGCAGGCGCTCAGCCCTCCCAACGCCAGCGCCGCGACGAGCAACGCTGCTATCCTCATCCCTCGTTTCGACTTCATGCGCTCACTATACCTGAAGTTGGACAAAACGCGAGCGCCGGTTTCCCAGCGTGTTGATTCGGTGTACAATAGAACCGTCCAGATAAAAGATGCCAGGTGTTGGCGCA
>JAGPHL010000093.1:0-5496 GCA_018055515.1 Anaerolineae bacterium | reverse complement strand
ATCCCTCGTTTCGACTTCATGCGCTCACTATACCTGAAGTTGGACAAAACGCGAGCGCCGGTTTCCCAGCGTGTTGATTCGGTGTACAATAGAACCGTCCAGATAAAAGATGCCAGGTGTTGGCGCACACTGTCTAAATGAAAATGTGAGTTGTGAGCCGTACCCGTGAGCAGAGGTGTAACGACTCTCTACTCACGGCTCACTGCTCTTTATTTTCCGAGACGCCATGTGCTGGCGCACATCATCCAGAAATGAAAATAACGTGAGCACGTGGGCACCTGGACACGTGGGCACGTATTTATTTTGGAAGGAGCAGCTCTATGAAATGCGTGATTATTGGCAGCGGCGTTGCCGGTATGACGGCGGCCCTCGATCTGGCAAAGGTCGAGGGTGTGGACGTGGATCTCTACACCGACGAGGTGCATCCCTACTATTACCGTCCTCAGGTCACCAACTTCCTCGCGGGGGTGGTGCCGCTTGAGCGCGTGTTCCTCCATCCACTCACCTGGTATGAGGAGCGCGGCGTGCGGATGCATTTGAACTCGCCTGTCGCGCGCCTGGAGCCAGAGCAGCGGCAAATTGTCCTGGAGGACGGCACGGTCGTGCCCTACGACAAGCTCTTGCTGACGACCGGCAGCTGTCCCTTCGTGCCGCCCATCGAGGGGGTGAAGAGGCCCGGCGTGTTCACCGTGCGTACCCTCAGCGATGCGCTGGCGATCAAGGAGTATGCCCTGCAGTGTCGTCAGGCGGTGGTGGTCGGCGGCGGGCTGTTGGGACTGGAAGCCGCGCGCGGCCTGAAGGGCATGGGGCTGGAGGTGACGATCGTGGAATTCATGCCCCGGCTGATGCCTGTGCAGCTCGATGCCGACGGCGCGGCGATCCTGCGGAACTTCGTCGAAAGCCAGGGGTATCACGTCTTCCTGGGGACGAGCGTCAAAGCCGTGGTGGGGGACGGGAAAATGGACGGCGTGGTCCTCTCCAGCGGCGAGACCCTGCCGGCGCAGCTCCTGATCGTCGCGGCGGGCGTGCGTTCCAACACCACCCTGGCGCAGGCAGCCGGCCTGACGCTGGATCGCGGGGTGGTGGTGAACGCGCAGATGCAGACGAGCGCGCCGGACATCTACGCTGCGGGCGATGTAGCGCGCTTTGAGGGCATTTGTTGGGCCATCGTGCCGACGGCGCAGGCGCAGGCGCGCGTCGCTGTCTCCAACATCCTGGGGCAGCCGGCGTACTACGAGAACCTCGCGCCGACGACGACCCTCAAAGTGATGGGCATTGAGGTCAACTCCATGGGGACGATTAATCCGCCTGCTGACGCCCACGAGGCTTTCCAGTTCACGACGCCCGACGCCTCGGTGTATCGGAAGATCGTCCTGCAGCACGCGGATGGCGGCAGCGTGATCGTGGGGGCGATCACGATTAACGACAAAGTGCTGGCGAAGAAATTGGGCGCCCTCATCGAGCAGCGCGCGCCCTTGACTGCGGCAGAGGCGCAGTCGCTCGTCAAGGGAGCGTAGACCGCGAGAAACCTTGTCGCCGCTGCGACGCCCCTGGCGGGGGATCTCGTCCCGGCGGCGCTGCTTCGGCGGCTACTTTATCTATGTCGTCCTTTGATCACGCTGAGGTTATCCCATGAAAAATCTGTTTTGGAACGCATCACAACGGCGCGTGCGCGCCTTGTGGCGGCTCTTGGGCCAGATCGCGCTGTTGCTCATCCTTACGACGTGTTTGAGCACGGTTTTTATCTTGCCGGCGATCCTCGGCAATGGCCCGGAAGAGGAGATCCGCATCGAGGGGCCCTTGCTGTGGCTGGCGAACCTGGCGATGTTCCCGGCAGTGTTATTGAGCGTCTGGCTTGCCGGGCGTTTCCTGGATCGGCGCCCCTTTGCCGATTTTGGGTTCCACTTTAGCCGCGCCTGGTGGGCTGATTTTGCCGCCGGGCTGGCGCTGGGCGCGCTGCTGATGGCGGTGATCTTCCTCGTGGAGCGCGCGGCGGGATGGATTACCGTCACCGATACGCTGCACACGACGGTATTTGGGGGCGCGTTTGCGCTGGCGCTCTGCTTCGACGTGCTGCTCTACCTGGCGGTAGGCATCTACGAGGAATTGCTCTTCCGGGGGTATTTCCTGCGCAATTTGGCGGAGGGACTGCGTCTGCCGCAGATCAGCAGCGGCGGCGCGTTGGCGCTCAGCTGGACGCTCACCTCCGTAGGATTTGGGCTGGCGCATGCCTCCAATCCCAACGCCAGCGTCGTCAGCACCCTCACCCTCATCGTGGCGGGCCTCTTCCTGGGATGGGGGTACCTCCTCACCGGCAGCCTGGCGCTGCCCATCGGGATTCACATCACCTGGAACTTCTTCCAGGGGACGGTTTTTGGCTTTCCGGTGAGTGGCAAAGCGGCGGATACCGCCTTTTTCGTGATCAAGCAAGGTGGCCCGACGCTGTGGACTGGCGGCGCGTTTGGCCCGGAAGCGGGGCTGATCGGCCTCCTCGCCATGTTCGTCGGCTCGCTGGCGATCGTGGCCTGGGTCCGCTGGCATTACGGGCGTGTGGCCTTGCGGAGCGAGCTGGCTGAATACACGCCGCATTCGACTTTTACCGATTCTGTGGTAGGATGAATGGCGTGCCTGGCGAGCGCCGGCGCTGACGCGAGAGGCGCTCAGGCTATTTAACATCCTTCAACGACGATGGGGGTGCCCCGCCTGTTCTGGGGCTTAAAGCGAGGAAGTCCGGTTGCAGTCCGGCGCTGTCCCGCAACGGTAGCTGTCAAAGCCGCGCGCTTTGGCAGAAGCCCGATACTCCGCCTCCCTCGGTGCGATGACCTTCGCGGAAAGGCCCGGCACAGTGAGGCAGTATCCAACCCCCTCTCTGGCCTTTCCAGCCAGGAGGGGGTTTTTTGTTGTCGAAGTGGTGAGTCGAGCAGAGGCTGCGACGACTCGCCGGTTCGGCTGGGGATGGAATCCCCAGCCTGACGTGAGCAAACCGCGCTGAAGCGCGTTGTATGGGGAGCTCGCTTCAGCGAACTTGACGTAGCAGACCTGGAATTCATTCCTGGGCGGGGCCTGAGAGCGGCTTGAAGTTCATGCACCCTTTGCCACGCGAGTGATTTTTTCGCTTATTCGCTTTTTCGCTGATTCGCTGACTGCTGACTCGCTGATCTTTATTTTCGAAGGAGACGCCATGTGCTGGCGCACATCATCCAAGGATGAAAATGTGCGGTGACTGTTCAGCCTGGCGCCAGGGTGCCAGACGGCGATGAAGGAACCTTTGTGGCCTGTAGCTTTTGCCCCACCCCCTGCCCCCTCCCCAACGGCGTCTGCGCCGTTGGGGAGGGGGAGAAAAAAAATAAAGGGTTTTTGCAGGCGGGCTACGCCCGCCTGCAAAAACCCACAAAAAAAGTTTCCCTTCCCCCCGCGCCGCGCGGGGGGAAGGGGCCAGGGGATAGGGGGTAAAAGTTGACACTCAATCTTCAAAGGCCGCCAGGAAATCTTGCGTTTTTCAGTCAGTGGCGATACCTTTGCCACGCGAGTGATTTTTTCGCTTATTCGCTTATTCGCTTTTTCATTGATTCGCTGACTGCTGATTCGCTGATCTCTATTTTCCGAGGAGGTTGCTATGCGCAAGGTGATAGGCTTGATGTTGGCGATGACGTTGTTGCTGGGCTGGGGAGCGCCGGTGCAAGCGGCGGAGCACCCCCAGCTGGGGCGCGCCCTCGCGTGGCTGCTGACCAATCAGCAGCAGGACGGCGGTTTCACCAGCGGCTTTAGCGCCGGCTCTGACCTGGGAGCAACGACGGAGGTGGTTTTGGCCTTCGCGGCGGCAGGTGAGCGGCTCGAGGACCCCTCGCCACTGGCGTACCTGGAGGCGCAGGTGCGGGCCGGCGCGGTGACCGATGCAGCGAGCCTGAGCCGGGCGGTGATGCTGGCGCGGGCCTTGGGGGCGGATCCGCACGCGATCGGCGGGAAAGATCTCGTCAAGGCGCTGTTGGCCACTCAGGACAAAACCACGGGGCGCTTCGGCGAGTCGCTGTACGCACACGCCTACGCCCTGCTCGCGCTGCACAACGCGGGCGAGCCTCTGCCGGAGACCGCCGTCACCCTGCTGCTCGAGGAGCAACAGGACGATGGCTCGTGGGCGATGCTGGGGGGCGAGGAGGCGGCGGATACCAACACCACATCGCTGGCGGCGCAGGCGCTCGTCGCCGCGGGTGAGACGGCGGCGGCGCAGAAGGCCCTCGCCTATTTTGAGGCGGTCCAGAACGAGGACGGCGGTTTCCCCTGGCAGAAGCCCTCGCCGTATGGCACCGACACTGACGCCAATTCGACAGCGTTAGTCCTGCAGGCGCTCGTCGCGCTGGGCGAGGCTCCTGCCGCTTGGGCGCCGCAGGGAGCGTCGCCGGTGGATGCGCTCCTGGCGCTGTGGGACGCCGAAAGCGGCGGCTATAACTGGCAGCTGGCGATGCCCGGCGCCAACGTCCTGGCGACCGCGCAGGCGGTGCAGGCGCTCAGCGGCATGACGCTGGTGGATATCACTGCGCCCGGGACCGTTTTAATTTCCGGCGCAGCGCACCCCGTGGAGAGCGCGCCGGAGGCCGCTTCCGCGCCGTTGTTGCCGACGTCGGGCGGCTCTGTGATCGGGGTAGGACACCTCCTGGCGCTGGCTGGCGTGGCCTTGCTGGGTAGCGGCCTTCTTCTTCGCCGTGACGGCTACCGCAAACTTTAATTTTCGTATGTGCCGGAAACTTTAGTTTGTGCTGCGCACGGCGCAAATTCCGAAAATGTGATCGGTTCGGTTGGAGATTCCAGCCCCAGTCTGACACGAGCCAACCGCGCTGAAGCGCGCTGTTTGGGGGAGCTCGCTTCAGCGAACTGGATCTGTCAGACCCGGACTTCATTCCGGGGCGGCCTGAGCGCAGCCTGAAGTTTGCGTTACATTTGCCACGCAAGTGATTTTTTTCGCTTATTCGCCTTTTCGCCTTTTCGCCTTTTCGCTGATTCGCTGACTGCTGACTCGCTGATCTCTATTTTCGAAGGAGCCACCCATGCGACGATGCCTTCTGCTGACGTTGGCCCTGCTGATGTTCCTGTGCCTGCCGGGCGCCGCCTCGGCGCAGGCGCCGACGCCGCAGCAGGCGGGGCTGATCATCGTCGGTGAAAAGGGCGCCATCGCCACGTACTGCATCACCTTCACCGAACCGGCGCTCACGGGACTCTCCCTCCTGGAGCGGGCCGGCGTCGCGTTGACGGTGCACACGGGCGGCGGCGCCGCCATCTGCGGCATCGGTGAGCTCGGCTGCCCGGCGACGGATTGCTTCTGTCAGTGCAAGGCCGCCCCGTGCCGCTACTGGTCATATTTTCACCGCGAGGCGGACGGGACGTGGCGCTATTCCGCCCGCGGCGCCGACAGCTGGCCCATCGCCAACGGGGATGTGGATGCCTGGGTCTGGGGCGATGGCGCGACGGCCCCCCCGGCCCTCAGCCTGGCGGAGATCTGCG
>JAGPHL010000092.1 GCA_018055515.1 Anaerolineae bacterium | reverse complement strand
CCAGTGTATCCCTTGCCGGTGAAATGTCCCGTCTGTGGGGGAGAACTGTTCGTCGAGCGCCTGACCTGTCATCAATGCAACACGGTGATCCAGGGCGAGTTTGGATTGCAACGCCTGTCGCGTCTCACGCCAGAGCAATGGGCCTTTGTCGAGGATTTCTTGCGCTGCGAAGGCAAGTTGACACGCCTCCAGGAAGAGCTGGGCCTGTCATACCCGACCGTGCGCAGCCGCCTGAACGACGTGATCCGCGCTCTGGGATACGAGGTGAAATCCTCCGCCCCCGAGGAGCCGGCTGAGCGTCAGGCGGTGCTGGAGGCGTTGGCTGCCGGGCAGATTGATGTGACGGAAGCCATTCGTCAGCTGAAACAACGGCGCGCTGGATGACGACAGTTCCTGCTGCGACGACACAGCGCGTGGCCGTGACTGGCTTGCGTCCTCTCGACCCCCGGCGTGATTTGCCGGAGGTGGTCCGGCTGATCGAAGTGGGCTTTCGGGAGGATCTGGATCCACTGGGGCTGAAGATGCTGGAGCGCCTGCGCCGGCAGGCCTCCTATGGGGCCTGGTCGCAGCTCCTCTGGGGTGGAACTCTGAATCTGGAGGGCTTTGTCTGGGAGGAACGGGGCCGGGTGGTGGGCAATCTCTCGTTGCGGCGGGCTGCGCCCGGTTGGAGCGGGGGGCGGATCATCGGCAATGTCGTCGTCCATCCCAATTATCGCGGCCGCGGCATTGCGCGCGCGCTGATGGAAGCCGCGGAGCAAGCTGCCCGCGCTGAGGGCGCGCGCTGGTTGGGGCTGGAAGTGCGTTCGGATAATGCTGTGGCCCGCACACTCTACACCCATTTGGGATTTCAACCGGTGGGGGAAGTGGCCCATCTGCTGCGGCCCGGCGATCTGCTCTGGCCTGACTATGCCGCGCCGCGCTCTATCTGGCGGCGCTCACGTCCCGAAGATCGGCTGCTGTGGGCAGGCCTGGTCGAAAAAACCCTGCCACGGTTGCAGGCGCAGGTGTTGGAAGTGCGGCCAGAGCTGTATCTTTTTGGCAGCTTCGAGCGCAAACTGGAACTGTGGCTCAGCCATGAGCGGGAGAGCGCCTGGATCCAGGCGTCACTTGAGCCGCGACTGGCAGTGAGCGTGCAGTCAGACCTCAAGCGGCGCTTTCATGTGTGGGATGTGTGGGTGTTCCCCCCTCAAGATGAGGCGGGAGCGCGCGAGGCGGTGGCCCGGGCGCTGGCGGGTACGCCGCGGCAGCGCCATTGGCCCGTCATCACATTTGTGAACTCGGACACGGCATCGGTCTCCGTGCTTCAGGGCTTGGGCTTCGTGCAGCATCGGCTCTTGACGCAAATGTACCACACCCTGGCGTGACGCAGTGTCGCGCGGGTGAGAAGGGCCGTTTGAGAAAGAAGGGACGTCGTGGCAACTTCGAGTGAGGAACGTCTGGCCGTTCTGCGGCTGTTGCAAGAGGGGAAAATCACGCCGCAGGAAGCCGCTAAGCTGCTGGAAGCTCTGGAAACGCCAGCGGCGACGACGGCTCCTGCGGCGCCAAGGGCCAGCTGGCTGCACATTCGCATCACGGACCTGACGACGCAGAAAGTGCGGGTGAATGTGACGTTGCCGGCGACGATGGTGCGAGCGGGCTTGAAGCTTGGTTCACGCTTCGGCTCGGAGTTGGAGGGATTGGACCCTGAATTGTTGGCGACGTTTCTCGCTCAGGGTGAACCCGGCGTGTTGATAGACATGGTAGATGAAAAAGACCACGAGCGCATCGAGGTCTTTTTGGATTAGCTTGCCTGGTGAGTTAAAGCCTCGCCCCGGAATAATTCCGGGGCTGTGATGTCATCCCCGCCACATTTCAGGCAAACCCGCGCTGCCGCAGCACCTCGTACAGCGCAATTGAACCGGCGACCGCCGCATTCAGCGAGTTGATGGCGCCCCGCATCGGCAGCGACGCCAGCATGTCGCAGCGCTCCCGCACCAGCCGGCGCAGCCCCTCCCCCTCACTGCCGATCACCAGCCCCAGCGGAACGGTGAAATCCACCGTGGTGTAGGATTGCGCGCCGTACACATCCTCCAGGCCCACAATCCACAGGCGCTGCGCCTTGAGGGCTTCCATCTCCTGCGAGAGGTTGGCGACTTGCGCTACCAGCAGGTGTTCTACCGCGCCAGAAGAGGTGTTGACGGCGGCGGGAGTGATGCCTGCCGCGCGGCGGCTCTGGAGGATGATGCCGTGCGCGCCGGCCGCTTCGGCGGTGCGCAACAGACTGCCCAGGTTGTGCACGTCCTGGATCAGATCCAGCAGCAGAATCAGCGGCGCTTCCCCCCGTGCGGCTGCCAGTTTGAGCATGTCGTCCACTTCGGCATAGGGGTAGCCAGACGTTTCCAAGGCCACGCCTTGATGCTCCGCCGTGCCGGCGAAGGATTCCATCTCATGGCGCGAGAGGTAGGCGACGGGGATACGGCGCGCCTCTGCTATCCCTATGATTTCATCCAGGATGGGGGCGCTGACGGCGCCATCGGCCAGCAACAACCGAAAAGGGGTCCGCCGCTGCGCGCGGAGGCTCTCGCGAACTGCCTGACGACCGTAAAGGGTTTCGCGCATGGGTTAGCTCCTTCAAAAATAGAGATCAGCGAGTCAGCAGTCAGCGAATCAGCGAATTGGCGAGTCAGCGAAAAAGCGAATGAGCGAATCATTTACGTTCGCACCTTCGCACCTTCACACCTTCACACGTGGACACGTTCGCACGTTCGCGCCTTCGCACGGCTGACAGCCTCGCCCTCACTCCTCCAGGCGCCAGCTGCTCCCTTCCGGCCCATCGGTGAGGGTGATGCCCAACAACGTCAGTCGGTCCCGCAACATGTCCGCCTGTTTCCCCTCCCCGGCAGCACGATATTCCTGGCGCAGGTCAAGCAGAATCTGCATCAGCCCTTCGAGCACTGTGTCGCGGGGCGTGGTTACTTCGAGCGTTACGGGCAGAATCCCCAACACGCCGCCTGCCAAATCGCGGAACTGCTTCTCCATCGCCGCCAGCGATCCCATGCTCAGATCGTCTTTCTTATCCAACTGCCGATTGGCCTCTTTGACCATCTCGAAGAGGACCGCGAGCGCCTCCGGCGTGTTGAAGTCGTCATCCATGGCCGCCTCGAAGGCTTCGCGGTAGTCCGCCAGCGAGGAGACATCGGCGAGCACCGCGGTACCCGCCGGCATGGCGGTGCCCATGCGGCGTCGGATCTCGCGGACGGTGTTGTGCAGTCGTTCGACGCTGCGCTGCGCTGTCTGGAGGGCTTCCCGGCTGAAATCAAGCGGGTCGCGATAGCGGCGGCTCAAAATGAAATAGCGAATGGCTTCTGGCTTGTAGAGCGCCAGGGCTTCCTTGATGGTGAGAAAATTCCCCAACCTCTGGCTCATTTTCACGCCGTTGACGGTGAGGGAGCCGGAAAGCAGCCAGTAGCGAGCAAAGGGCTCGCCGTGCAACGCCTCTGCTGGAGCCATTTCGCATTCGTTGTGGGGGAAAATATTCTCCAGGCCACCGCCGTGAATGTCGAATGGCTGTCCCAAATAGTGGGTGGCCATGACGGTACATCCGATGTGCCAACCGGGGCAGCCATCTCCCCATGGGCTGGGCCAGCGCAGCAACTGCTCCGGCCTGGCGCGCCTCCAGAGGGCGAAATCCGCCGGATGGCGTTTTTCCTCGCACGCTTCGACCGGAGAGCCTGCTTCCAACTCCTCTGCGCTGCGGCGGGAAAGTTTCCCATAGTCGGGGAAGGCTTCCACCGAGAAATAGACATTGCCGTTGACCTCGTAAGCGGCGCCTGCGGCGAGCAGCGCCTGCACCCACTGGATGATCTCCGGAATGTGTCCGCTGGCGCGGGGCGAGAGGTTGGGACGCTGCACGCCGAGCGCCTGCATGTCGTCGAAGAAACTCATCATGTAGGTGTCGGCGGCTTCCATGGGCTCCAGGCGATGGGCGCGTGCGCCCTTGAGGAGACGATCCTCACCCGAAGGGAGCAGATGCCCGACGTCGGTGATGCTGCGCACGTGCCGCACCTGATACTCCAGATATGTGAGGTAGCGCGCGATGACGTCCATGGCAATGTACGTCTTGGCGTGTCCCAGATGGGCGTGATCGTAGACGGTGGGACCGCAGACGTACAGGCTTACCTTCCCGGGCGTCACCGGCTCGAACCGTTCCAGGGCGCGGGTCATGTAATTGTACACGTGAAGCGCCACCGCTACCTCCTCTGTAGAAGACCGGCGTCCTCAGGCGTAATCGGGCCGGGCGAAGATCATCCGTCCGGCCGCGGTCTGCAGGACTTTGCTCACCGTCACCTCTACCGTCTGGCCGATATAATCGCGTCCGTCCTCGACGACCACCATCGTGCCATCATCGAGATAGCCTACCCCCTGATCCATTTCCTTCCCGGCCTGGATCACGGAGATCGAGAAGCTCTCGCCCGGCAGGAGCACCGTCTTGACAGAATTGGCCAGCTCGTTGACGTTGAGCACCCTCACGCCTTGCAGTTCGGCGACCCGATTGAGGTTGTAATCGTTGGTGAGGATGTGAGCGGAGAGCCGGCGCGCCAGCGAGATGAGTTTGTCGTCTACCTCTTTGACGGTTTCGTCATCCTCATCGGTGATGCGGACGGGCACGGGAGAGTCTTCTTGCAAATGTCGGAGAATCTCCAGCCCCCGTCGCCCCCGGTTGCGGCGCAACGTGTCGGCGGAATCAGCGATGTGTTGCAGCTCGTTGAGGACGAACAACGGCACGAGCAGCTCGCCCTGGATGAAGCCGGTAGCGCAGATATCCGCGATGCGCCCGTCAATGATGACGCTGGTATCCAGCAAAATCGCGCGGTTGGTGGGATGGGCGGACTCCACATGTTCGGGCTGTATCTTGCCGCCGAAACGCTCGCGCAAGGCGTGGACGAGGTCGGTGCGCATGGTCGCGACCATGATGCCCAGATAGCCTGCCAGTAAGGCGCCCATAAAAGGTAGGAATTGCCCTAGCGGCGGCGGAAGCAGCGACAGCGGATAGGCAATCAGCGCTCCCAGGGCCAGCCCCAGGAACAGGCCGACGATGCCGGAGATCAGGGTCTGGATGGGCACTTGTTGGAGGGTATGACGCAGGCGGCGCAAGGGCCGAATGCTGATCGCGGGCGAGATGATGAAGCCGAGCACTGCGCCGATAGCGCTGCCGATGACGCGCGTGAGGGTGATGTGGGGTACCAATGCCGGAAACCAGAGCAACAGTTGGTCGGCGAGGGTCAGGCCGCCGAGCAGAAAGATCAAAGCTCCCAGAACGCGGGTGATAAGGTCGTTTTTCACGGATAATGCCTCCCCATGTCGGGTAATAAAAACGCAGATGATCGCGGCCGGTCGCCTGTTACAGCGGGCTTTATCTTACTCACGCCATCGGAATAAAAAATAAGTGCGTTCTCGGCGACCCTGGCGTTAATCTTATCATACTCGGAATAAAAGTCAAAAAAATTCCCCCTTCTTCCCGCGTGCGCAGGAAGAAGGGGGATAGAGGCAGAGCCAGGCTACTCCCTCTGGTTATGAAGACAACAGTCTCGTTTAGCGCCCCCGGCGGGAAAGCACGAACAGCACGGCCACTCCCAGCGCCAGCAACAAGACAATCGCGCCGCTGATCTTGATGATGGTGTTCAGGGTCTTGCTCAAGCCACTGCTGCTGCCATTGGCTTCCTCCGTAGGCGAGGGCGCCGCAGTCGGTTGCGCTGCGCCAGGAGTTTCGGCAGCGCGGGTGTACCCCAGCTGGAGCGCCGAAATTTGCCCGGCGCTCAGGGCCACGCCCCACTCGCCTGGGCCGACGGGTTGATAGCCTGCTGGCGGGGTCTGCCGCAACACGTAATTGCCTGCCGCAAGATTCTGGAAGCAGTAGGGCTCGCTGATGCCATCGGTGGTGTAAGAACCTGCCGGCCCGGCAGTGCTGACCAGGGTGAAGACGGCATTGGGGAGCAGCCCCTCAGTCTCCGGCTGCTGGATGCCGTCGCCGTTGCGATCGTAGTAAGCGCTCACGCACAGGCCCGCCACAGCAGTCACCGGCGTCTGTGTGGGAGCGGCGTCGGTGGGCACCGCCGTAGGAGCCGCGGTTTCCGGCGTAGGTGTCGGTGTCGGCAGCGTCAGCGGCGCGCCGGAGATGATGATTTCCTGGCCGATTTGCAGCAGGTCATTGGGCCCCAGGGTTCCAGCGTTGAGACGACGCAATTCGTCGAGGGAGACATTGTACTGCAAGGCGATGCCAAAGAGCGTGTCGCCCTCTTGCACGACGTGCACGACCGCGCCATCTGGACGGGGCGTAGGAGTGTACTGGGGCGTTGGCGGCGCCGCGCGAGTGGGCGCCGGCGTGGAGGTGGGCGTCGCCGGAGGCGTCACGACTTCCAGACGGGCGTTATCCCACCAGGAGTCCATGTGCGCTAACGGCGCCACCAGGCGGAACTGACTGGAAACGAAGACGGTCACTTTGCCGCTCGCGCCGGCCGTGGCCTCGATGGAGAGCGCCTGCCAGCTGTCGAGGATGTTGTTTTCGGCGGACCAGATGACACCGGTATACCACTGCCCGCGCCCTTCGGGATCAATCCCGACTTGCATTCGCGGCGCCCGATCGGTGGAAGAAGGGGCCGGCGGCTGCTCGTTGGCCGCGCGGGAATACCCCATCACGGTGAAGCGCACCCGTGATCCGGGCGGTACGTCGACCGTCTGATAGACGCCGGCATGCCAGGTGATGTACTGCGCCCCGACGTGCTGGGAAGGGGCACCCTGGGTCAATCCCAGATTGTTGTAGTCCATCTCCTCGCCCCATCCCGGCTGGCAGACGAAATCCCAGTCCGCCGGTTTGGTGCTGCATTTCTCGCCGCTGTCTTCATGCCAGGCGCTCCAGCCGTTGGCCACACCGTTGGTGTAGGGCAAGTCGAAGCCGGGATTCGCCAGAAGATTTTGCGCCTGCGCCGTAACAGGCTGACGCGCGGCCCCTACGAAAAGTCCTCCTGCCAGTAATGCCAGGATGGAGAGTACCATAAAATAGCGTTTGATTTGCATCGCATTCACATCCTTCACAGAGTTACACTTGAAACTGCCACTTGTGCCTTCGGCCCCCCCGCTTCGCCGTTCTGGGCTGCGAGCCTCGGGCAATACTCGAAACGAAATTGTAACATAACCCAAGATGTCGTCAACTCGCCGCTCAAAACTGGTATAATAGCTCTTGGGGAGGTGCGCCATGAGACGTGTCAAGGATTTTCTGGAGCTCATCAAGTTCGAGCACACCATCTTCGCCCTGCCATTTGCGTATGTGGGCATGTTGCTCGCGGCGCGGGCAGCTTTCGACGCCGGACGCAGTTCCCCCTGGCCCACCTGGCGCGAGTTCCTCTGGATCACCGTGGCGATGGCTGCCGCGCGCACGCTGGCCATGGGCGTCAATCGGCTGGTGGATCGCGCCCTGGATGCGCGCAACCCCCGCACGGCGGGACGCCCCCTCGTCACCGGGCGGGTGACGCTCTCGACGGCGGTGGTGGGGACGGCGCTCTCGGCGGGAGTGTTGGTGTTCGCCGCGGCGCGCCTCGGTCCCCTGCCGCTGTTGCTCCTGCCGGGGGCGCTGATCTTCCTGTTGGGATATTCCTACACCAAACGCTTCACGTGGCTGTCGCACTTCATCCTCGGTTTCACGGATGGGCTGGCGCCGATGGGAGCGTGGGTCGCCGTCCGCGGCTCGCTTTTCGCGCCTGCGGATTGGCCGGCCTGGCTGTTGCTCGCTGCGGTGACCCTGTGGATCGGCGGTTTCGACCTCATCTATGCCTGCCAGGATGTGGAGTTCGACCGCGCCGCGGGCCTGCACGCGATTCCGGCGCGTTTTGGAATCGCGGCGGCGCTGCGGCTGGCGCGTTTCTGTCACGCGGCGGTGGTGGGCCTGCTGGCCTTGTTGGGAGCGGGCGTGGGCCTGGCCTGGCCCTACTGGCTGGCGTGGGCCGCGATTGTCGGCCTGTTGAGCTACGAACATCGCCTGGTGCGTCCCGACGACCTCTCGCGGCTCAATGTGGCCTTCTTTAACGTGAACGGTTACATCAGCCTCACTTTCTTTGCAGGGGTGCTGGGGGCGTTGGAAATGGGATGAAAGGAGCCGCAGGATGAAAATCCGGGGGGAAAACAAACTCTGGCGCATGGGATGCGCTCTCGTGGGACTGGCATTGCTGACGGCAGCGTCTGGTTGTGCCGGGCGTTCGGAAGAGCCTGTGACGTTGCGGATCGGCGTCCTTCCGATTCTGGACGCGCTTCCGCTGTACGTGGCGGAGAGTGAGGGCTACTTCACGGCGGCGGACGTGCAGGTGACGCTGGTGCCGGTCGCTTCGGCGGCGGAGCGGGATCAGCTGCTCCAGGCCGGGCAGCTCGACGGCGTCATCAACGATCTGGTCGCCGTCGCGCTGTACGACCGGGAATCACCCCGTCTGGTGGCGGTGCGCTACGCCATGCAGGCGACTTCCACGACGCCGCAATTTCGCCTTCTCGCGGCGGGGAACAGTGCCATCACGGCGCCGGCCGACTTGCGCGGCGTGCCGATTGGCCTCTCGCAGGGGACGGTGATCGAGTATGTGACCGAGCGCCTGTTACAGCAGGAAGGGTTGCTCCCGACGGAGATCGTGAGCCTCGCCGTTCCCAAGATTTCCGACCGTCTGGCGTTGCTGGAGGCGGGGCAGCTGCAGGCGGTGACCTTGCCGGAGCCCCTCGCGTCGCTGGCCATGCAGCAGGGCGCGCGGGTCGTGCTGGATGACACGCGCCATCCCGAGTTCAGCTGCAGCGTGTTCGCGTTCAACCGCGACGTGCTCGAGGCGCACCCTCAGGCCATTCGCGGTTTCCTGGACGCCATCGAGCGCGCTTCAGCCCTGATCAACGCGGATAAAGCGCGGTGGAACGACGTGCTCACGGCGCAGGCGCTGGTCCCGCCGCCGGTCCTGGGGACCTATACCCTGCCGGATTACCCCGGCGCCGCGGTCCCTTCGCGCGAGCAGTTCGAGGACGTGGTCCGCTGGCTGCAGCAAAAGGGGCTGCTCACCGGTGAGGTGGCCTACGGCAGGGTGATAGATAGCGGTTTTTTGCCTTGATGGCATCAGAAACTGATGCATGGACTGGAACAGATTTCACAAACGACGGATTTGAGACTCGTGGCTTTTCCAGGGAGGTTCACATGAAACGCTATCGGAAGTTGATATGGGCTTTAGCGCTAACATGCCTCATGTTGGCGGCCATCTACGCGATAGGACTGGCTTCGACGTTGACGCCGCCCTATGTCATCGCTATCCAGAATACAGGGACCAATACCCACCCATCTCGGGTTGGCGTTGACCCTGAGCGCGGGCTGGCTTACGTGCTGGATCAGGGAGGCGCGATCTGGATCTTTGCCGGCGCGGAGAGGACGGCAACCCTCCCAGGCGGCAACCCCAATTACGTTGCGGTTGATCCGGGCGGGTACACTTATGTGACCCAACGCGACGGCGGCGAGGTGCGCGTCCTCGAAGACAAAGACTTGCGTGGAAAAGTTTCTTTGGGCGGCAAGCTCTCCGGCGCGGCAGTAGTGCTCACCACCACCCACAATGTCTACGTGGCCCTCCCCGAGGCTAATCAGGTAGCCGTATTTCAGGGCTACGGCGCTGTGCCGGTGACCTATGTGACGGTGGGAACCCGGCCATTCGCCCTGGCTGCTAATCCGACCAATAGCCGCATCTACGTAGCCAATCAAGGCTCGGGCAGCGTCTCGGTGATCGAGGGAACGACGGTCGTCGCCACAATTCCGGTCGGACAATATCCTGCCGCTGTGGCAGTCAATCCGGCTAATGGCTACGTCTATGTCGCCAACAGCGGCAGCCACACGGTCAGCATCATTCACGACCTCACAGTGGTGCAAACCGTGCCCGTGGGTTATGTCCCTGGCGACATTGCCGTCAACCCTGCTAACGGGCGCGTGTACGTGGTCAATTACGGCAGTCCCCCCCTTCCCGGTTCTTTGAGTGTTTTGCAGGATGCGCAAGAGACGCCTGTCGCTACGACGCTGGAGGGAAACGATCTCCGCGCCGTGGATGTGAATCCGCGCAGTAACTACATCTACGTGATTGGCGGGCGCGGAGGGGGCGGCACGGTGGCCGTACTGAGCGACACGCTGGTCATCGAAACTTTTCTGCCGGTGGGGCATTCGCCGGAGGATGTGGCGGTGGATCCGGTGAGCGATCTCGGCTACGCCTCGCTCTACAAAGCGATGGCCGGCGCCATGGGACAGGTCGTGGTTCTGGGACGTTCCGAGGCTTCCATCGCGCCAATAGACCCCGCAACCGGAGGGACGTTGGCCTGTGAGGGCGTGAACGGCCGCCCCGTCCAAATTGAAGTACCCTCCAACGCGGTGACAGAAACGGTAACCCTCCTTTGCGCGGCCTGGGAGCCGAACACGCTGCCTACATATTATTTTGCAGGGCAGGGCTTCCTACTCAAGGTGTACAAGTTCGGCATCCATCGTCCAGCCTATCAGTTCCAGACTC